>NZ_JBGCUC010000021.1:0-76721 GCF_043420595.1 Erwinia plantamica | reverse complement strand
GCTTGCTGGCTTGCTGGCTTGCTGGCTTGCTGGCTTGCTGGCTTGCTGGCTTGCTGGCTTGCTGGCTTGCTGGCTTGTCAGGACAAGCTTATTCAGGTAATGGCGTAAGGGAAGAATAATAATTTTTTATTTTATCCAGAATTGCCGCTATTTCACTGCTGGCAAGGGTGATTTCAGCAATGTTCAGTGCCTTTTTATCGACCCATTCATAGCGGTCGCTATCCTTTTTTTGCACAAGGCGCTGCATTCTGGCTGCCAGGATCCTGACCATCTTGCCATCGGAAACAGCAAAAACAGAGGCGCCGCTTTCGGAAATATTTTCTGTATCTGCACGGTAAACAGGATCCCCTTCCGGGTACTCCTCCTCTGCCGTGCTTTCTGGCCAGGTCAGACTATATAAATATTTGAAAGCGTCAGGCGCGGGCATAGCGAACACCTCTGCATTTATCGGCGGCGTGTACAGGGCATTAGCGGGATCCAGGAGTGTATTAACATCCACACAGAGCGTTGCCGTCCTTAAATCCTGCGGGAAAAAGTTGCCGTCAATACTGTAGTAGAAAAGCCCATTGTAGAAAGAGCCTGAAGGAGGATTCCAGTCAGGAATACATTCAGCAAAAATGGCAAAACGATAAGGATCACCAAAAAACATTTTCTACGCTCATTGTTAATTGAATCATTTCGTTTCAATAGCTATTCGAGGTAATAAACCCCGACAGTTTAGCCGGGGTTCATACAGGGAGAAATCAGAAACGATACCCAAGACCGATATTAAAACCGTTTATCGCTACGTCATCATTGAATTTAACGCGCGTGCCTTCATAACCGATATTTACGGAAATATAGTCTGTCGGATTAATAGCCACGCCAGCACCATAAGCAAACGACGTTTTGCTTGCATTATCCTCTTCTGAATACGCAGAAAGATAGGTTGTTTTGTCTTCTACTTTTGTATGCGCCATACCGGCAAGGGCATAGAGGCTGACGTAGTCGTTAATACGCAAGGCCGGGCCAGCCATAAACGAGTAATATTTCACATCCGTTTTGCCATCATAACCGCTAATATCGTCAAAAGCCTCAACCCTTTCAGAATAGCTGTCATCGCCTTTCATATAGCTAAAGGAACCGATAATGCTGACGGGTGAATCCCATTCATAGCGGTACTGAACGTTGACGCCGCGAATATTTTTAAAATCTTCGACCTTGCTCTGTGCATAGCCAACCGACAAAGTATGGCTGTCAGCCAATACGCCGGTGCTGACCAACAGGCCACTACAAACTAATGCCAATGCGGTAATTTTTACTTTCATTACTCATTCCCTTTTTTACTGAGTTGATTAAATCCCTGTATTTGAGATGGGATTGTACTAAATTTCTTGCCGATACGTCATTAAAAATTGTTTTATCACTCGCCGTGAAGATGAGGCTGCCGCCCGCGCTGGTTATCTGCTGGCACAGCGGTCGTTGTCCTTTGAAACTTGCTTCAGTTTATAGCTTATATCTATCCACACATCATCGCCCTTACGGCTTTTTCCCTGTCGGTGCGTTCGCTATTATGTACGAATAGTTCATTGCATTTCCCTATAGATATAAACATGGCTAAAAAACCAAGGCTGACAACCATGTTTTACTTACTCTTTAAGGCTGTTGTAAAAATCAAAGACACTTTTTAAATCAGTGCTCCACTCTGATATTTTACGTCCATCTTCAACTACCACCTGGTTTTCCCGGACAGGTTATTCAATGCTTGCGGGCAGTAGCCGTTACCCGTTGCACACGAAGCCAGCGCCATTGCCGCATCGGCAACATAATCCGCTGAACCTGTTGCCGTATCGCCGCTATCCGCAATAGCATTAATAATTGCTGTTTGCTGTAGCTGATGCCGTGCCTTCACCCAGCTTGCCGCGTGCCTGTTTCTTCCACCATTCCGAACTTTCTTTGACTGACTGACGGGCGTTATCTCCACTCAGCGAGTTATTCTCAACCGCATTCTTCCCGGCCTGCGCCCCGGTCACCGCGCTGCCCGCGCCTTCTTCCGCCAAGCCTCCGACCGGCGTGCCCAGCGTTGCTGCTCAGGAAAAGCTAAGCGGTAAAAAAGATCCCAACTTGGTGGTCGGGATCGCTAATTACTGAGGATCAGATGGAGGAGATTTTCGGGCCTTTTTCTCGTCTATCTTCGCGAAAATCCACGCTCTCAGAGCCGCAGCTGTTCCCGCAATGATACTTGCAGCCAAAACATGTTCAATATCTGATTGATCAATACTCAATTTATGGTCAATGAGTAGTTGTATAATTATCATAGCCAAAGAAAAGAAAATTAAACAGCAGAAAATCATGTATACGATGCTTAAAAATAGTAAAATTATAGTTGGCTTATTTTTTCTTTTCATTGATCCCATCCTTTGTAGCATTACTAATAAATTCTCCTCCTACTGCACCTATAATATCACCGACAGGGGCAGAACCTGAGCCTAAAACAGGGTTAAATAACGGTGGTGCAATCAGGCCAACTGCTGTACCAAACGCCCATCCAGCGCTTGTGCCAGTTAAGGCACCCTCATCAGGCCCATCAGTAAACACAGTTCCTCCCAGGGAGATCCCTAAGTTGGCTCCTACCCCACGTCCTGGAGCCAGCGCCCCGGTAACAGCCGCAGAAGCACTTCCCCAGTAATCCCATGTTTTTCGCTGATATTCAGGCAGGCTCTGATTCTTCTTGCTATTGATATCAAACCATTGATAAGTACCATTAGCTATTTCAGCTATCGTTGCACCGGTCACGACTTTTCCGACACTTGCAACAGGGCCTAAGTAAGCCGCTCCTGCAATCAGCACACCATCCTTATAACCATTCACGATAACTTTTGTAATATTCGCACTTTCTGGCAAGTCACCTTTTGCATTTTTACTCAGTGCTGCACTGACTTTTTCTGCTGGAGCTCCTGAATTCATCATTGTTTCTCCCAAGGTTACTGCTGCATTACCGTAGCTGTTGAATCCTGAGGGCAGATTAAACAATTCATTATTCTCAACCGCATTCTTCCCGGCCTGCGCGCCCGTCACCGCACCGCCGGCACTGTCCCCGGCAAGCCCGCCCGCCAGCCCCGCCGCCAGCGTCCCCAGCGCGCTGATGGTCTGACGCTGCTCCTCGCTCAGGTCTGCACGGTCAACGCCCGGATAGAGCTGCTGCGCGATATACTCGCCCGCCGCGCCGCCTGACGCTCCCGCCAGCGCCGAACCGCCCGACGCCTGCGCCACCGCCGCGCCCAGCACCGCGTGCGCTATCAGGTTTGCCTCAACGTTAACCACTTCTTTGCCGTTTGCATCCGTGGTGGTGGTCGCTTTATGTATCAGCTCCGCCAGGTACGGCGCTGCACCGCCCGCAACGGCTCCCGCCACGTTGCCGCCCGCCAGCGCCGAGGCCGCCGCCGTCGCCGCGCTGATGCCCTGCTGAAGGGCGCTGCCCGTTCCCCACGGCGCCATGGCATTAGTGTAAGCCTGCTTCGCTATATCGTCGTAGCCGGGCGCCGTTTTCACCCCGTTCTGCCGCGCTTTTTCTTCCAGCTGCGTCTTCGCTGCCGCCAGCAGTTTCGGGTCCAGCTTCGCCTTCTCGCCCGCTATCTGGCCCTGCGTCCTCACGATATCGCTGGCCTGCAGGCCGATATCCACCACCGCCTGCACCGTCTCCACCCGCCGCTGCTCTTTCTCCCTGTCGAAGATTTTATCCAGACCCGGATTGGCGTTCGCCACGTCGCGGCTCAGGTCGTTCACGCTCTGCTGCTGCTTCTCACCGTTGCGAACGGTAATGGCGCCCTCGCTCACCGCCGACTTTGTCACTGACGAGGCGCTGCCGCCGCCGTTGATGCCCGCCAGCATCGTGCTGGCCAGGTTGCCGAGCATCTGGCTGCCAATAGGGCCGCCGGTACTCATGCCCACGCTCTGGTGTTCGACCTTATAGTCCGCGTGGTTTTCAATACTGCTGAAGCCCAGCGTGCCCGTATCCAGCCGGTTTTTATCCGCCGCTGCCGTCGAGCCGATAACCGCGCCGTTCAGCTGCGTGTGGTCGCCCACCGTCACGTCAAAGCCGCCCTTGCCCGCAAAGATGCCGGTTTGTTCGGCCACGCTCTGCCAGTTGCTGTGCATCTTGTCCCGGCTCAGGTTCACGCTGGCCGAGCCACCGCCGCCGCCGAAGGTATAGCTGGCTCCGGCGCTGGCGCTCTGCTGCCTGCTGTCGTAGCGGTCGCTGTCCTGCTCCGAGGTCAGCGTCAGGTTGCGCCCGGTGTCCACCTTCACGCTGTTCCCGCTGACCTGCGCGCCCTGCAGCAGCGTGTCGCGTCCGGCGTTCAGGCTCAGGCCGTTGCCCGCGTTCAGCGTCGTCTCGCTGTGCGTCAGGCCGTTGCCGTTAGCGCGCCCTTTTGCCGCGTTGACGCTGGCCGAGACGTTGAGGCCGGTGCCGCCGGAACCGGCGGTCAGCCCCACGCCGACGCTGCCGCCCTTGCTGCTGTTGCTGCTGTCGGTTCGCTCGCTGTTCTGCGCGGAAAGCAGGCTGATATCGTTCTTCGCCGCCAGCGTCATGTCGCCGCCCGCCTGCAGCTGGCTGCCCTGCACGGTGATATCGCCCCGGCTGCCCGGCTGCGCGCCGGTGGCGGTTACCTGCACGTTGCCGCCCGCGCCCAGCGAGCTGCCCTGCGCCTGATGGCTCTCCGTGCGAGTTTCGCTTTTAGACGACTGGCTGCCGTAAGAGAGGTTAACGCCTACGGTGTTGGTCGCGCCTTCCTGATAGCCCTCATCGCCCGGCTTCAGGCCCAGCGCATCATTATGTGCGGTTGCCGCAGCGGTCTGCGCGCCATCCAGTTCATACGCCTGCTCCGCCTGGGCGACGCTCAGCGCCGCTTTGGTGTTCTGCAACGCTTTCAGGCGGCCGTCGCCGGTATCCTGCGCCGTCTGCGCCACGCTGACTGCCGTGTTCAGCGCAGCGCCCACGGTGCCGGAAAGCGCCAGCGTCAGGCCGCTCTGCTTCTGCTCGGTTCTGGTCAGTGCGGTATGGCTGTTCTCCGCTGCCGTAATCGCCACGTCGCTGCCGCTGAGCGTCAGATCTTTACCGGCAATGACGTCACTGCCGTGGATGTTAAGCTGGTTACCGGCGCTGAGCGTCACGTTGCCGTCGCTGCTGCCAATCGTGCTGCCCTTATTGAGCGCGCCGTCCGCGTCAGTGGTGCTTTTCTGCATCGCCTGGCCGACGGTAAAGCCGATGCCGCCCGTGCCCATCAGGCCCGATTTTTTCTCTTCGCGCTGGTGATTTTCCTGGTGGGATTCAGCCGCGGTGGTGACTTTCAGATCCTGTCCTGCGCTCAGCGTCACATCCTGCGTGCCCGCCACGTTGCTGCCGGTGACGGTAAGATCGCGGCCTGCCTGAAGCTGTACGCTGTCGCCGCTGAACGTGGTGCTAATCCCCTGACGATCGTGTACCTCGTCGTGCGTTTCCAGGCTGCTGGCGGACAGCAGCCCTTTGCTGCTCTGCTTGCTGTGCTCGACCAGATCGGTGCTGCTGTTGCCGGTGCCTAAAGTGATATCGCGCCCGGCGCTGGCCGTTAGCGTACCGCCAGCCGTCACTTCTGCGGCGCGGGAATGAATATCCTGCCCCGCGCTGAGCTGCAAATCGCCTGCGGTAGTAATTCGTGTGCCGACATCGTTCTGCTGCGAAAGACGACGATAATTATCGCTGCCCCAGCTGTCGTTTTCACTGTGCTGCGTGGAGACAGTGCCCAGCGTCAGATCGTTGCTCGCGCGGATCTGTGTGGTGCCGTTTTCACCCGCATTAGCGATATCGCTACCCGCCAGCGTGATGTTATGCAGAGCGCTCAGCGACAGCTTGCCGTCGGAACCCTGCACGTAGATGCCCGCAGGCCGATCCACCCATCTGTCCGTGCCGTCGCCCCGCAGCGTCGCCTGGCTGGTAATATCGCGTCCCGCCAGCAGCGAAACAGATTTATCACCGCTGATGGTGCCGCCAAGGTTGGCGATATCCTGGCGAGCGCTGAGGCTGACCTGATTACCGTCAATATACCCGCTGTTGGTCAGCGTCTGCGCCGTCAGCTGCGTCACTTCACGCCCGTGGATAGTGCCGCTATTGGTAATATCCTTTTGAGCATTCAGCGCCACGCTACCGCCACCGAGCAACGCGCCGTCGCCGGTAAGATCGCCTTCTTTTACCTTCGCATAGACCTGCGGCACCAGCACCGTCTGCTGCGTACCGTCCGGCAGCGCGACCGTCTGGTTAACCAGCCAGACGATATCGCTGGTCAACAGCGCCATCTGCGCGGGCGTCAGCGCCACGCCGAGCGTCAGTTGGTATGTTTTACCAAAAGCCACGCCGTTATTCATCAATCCGCGGAACTGATCTTCATCATTGCTGTAGCCCGCGGTATAGCGACTGCCGGTCAGTTGCGTAATCTGATCGCGTACCAGGCGCTGTTCATAATAGCCGTCGCCCAGTCGCTTGAGGGTCTGGCTGCCGTCCGTCGACAGCGCGTTCTGCATATAGTCGCTGCCCAGCCACTGCTTCTGATTAACGAAGCGCGGATCGGTTTCCACCAGGTAGTGGCTGTCGCTGGCAGGCTGAAGCGAAAACAGGCTGTTGTCCGGCAGACGCGTATCCGCCGAAACGGCGCGGATAACGGGCGTAATGCTTTGTCCGTTAACCACCGCGGCGGGCAGCGTCAGTGAGAATTGCTGCCCGGCTGGCAACAGCAGCGGACGATCCTTCTGCCCGGCCAGCTTGTCCAGCGTCAGGGTGCTGTCGTAACGCGGTGCGATAACGGGTTGCGAAGCCGTATCGCCAGACGGCGTCAGCGCGACCGCCGTCGCCGCCTGCTGGCCGTTAATCGTGCCGACCGGCCCCGCCTGAATACTTACCGATTGCTGCTGTCGGTTGCCGGTCTGATAGCCGCTGCCCTGTGGCGCCGCGTTCGCCTGCCAGGCAAAGGTTTTCAGGTCGATGGTTTCCGTTACGGCAGCCGGACGATAGTTGCTGCTACTTTTACCTTGAGAAGTCTTGGTGCCGCCCAGTTTCTTTTTCTTTTTCTTGGCGTACCAGCGCACCACTTTGCCGTTATCCGTCGTGACGCGCGTTCCCTTCGTGGCCTGGTTATCCAGATCGCCAATCTGCCCACCCAGCGTGGCGCCAGCCACAATCTGGCTGTCATGATTGAACAGGCGATCGGCGGTAAAGGTCATGTTGCCGCCGGACAGGATTTTGCCCGGATCGCTCGATTTGATCTGCGTTTCCTTTACCACCCGCTGATAGGTGTACTCATAAAACTCGCTGCCGCTGGTACCGTCCGGCATGCGCGCGCTGTGCACCTTATATTTATTTTTATGGCTGGTATCCACCTCGCTCCAGTCGAAGCGATCGGTATGGCCTTTCAGCACCGCATCATGATGCTGAGCGTTTTCCGTGGTGACCGTTTTGGTGGTGAGGTTACGGTTGGTATTGTTGACCTCGGCCATGGCGATCGCCGCATCCCGTCCGGCTTCAATAGTCGCCCCGTCGTTATTGAGCTGCCGCCCCTGCCCGATGGCCTGATAGTTGCTGTCCAGCTGGCGACCGATATGCATATCGCCAACGCTGTAGATCAGGGCATGGTCGCGGTTGTTCACCGTATCCGCAGCCAGATCGAGGCGATCCCGTGCGGCAATCACAGCCGCTTTGCCGCCGTCGCTGAGGTTATTCAGCACCGTAGCGGCAATGGCTATACGATCGCCAAAAATGCGGCCGGTGCCGGTATTATTCAGCACGTTGGCTACAAGGTGCGTCAGCGTGCCGTCTATCAGGCCGGTGTTATTTAGCGTATCCGCAGCGGTGACGTGCGTTTCCTGCGCGCTGATTTCCCCTTTTTTGCCGTTAGTGACGTTGGGGGCAGAGAGCCAGAGCGCCTGCTGCGCGCTGATGGTGCCGTCATTGGTGAGGCTGCCGCCCGTAGCCAGCCGCAGCGTGCCGTTGGCTTTAACCTGGGAAGCATTATGGAAGTCGCCCGCCAGCGTAATGCCCAAATCACCCTGTGACAGCACCTGCCCGTCGCCGCTCAGCGAGGCGGCACCGATCTGGGCCTGCTTATCGGCAATCAGCGTGCCCTTACGGTTATTAATACTCAGCGCCTGTCCCTGAGCGGCATCCTGAACAATCAACGTACCGGCGGAGGAGATCAGCCCGTTGAGGTTTTCCAACGCCTGCCGCACGGTCAGCGAAAGCATGGCCGTTGCCTTCAGCGCGCCTTTGCTGTTGTCCAGCGTGTCTGCCTGTACCGTCAGCGTTCCGGCCTCAATGCCCTTACCACTCTTCTGCGTGTTTTGATTGAGCAGGCGTGGCGTGGTGATAGTCAACCCCTGCCCGCTCTGAAGCAGGCCGTCGCTATTATCAAGCTGCTGAGAAAGCGTTAACCGTCCGGCGTCCACACTTTGTAGCTGGCCGGACTGATTGGCAAGCTGCCCCGCGGTCAGCGTCAGCGTTCCGGCGGAAAACAGTTTGCCGCTCTGATTTTGTAGCGCATTCTGGCCCAGCGCCAGCGTCAGATCTTTTCCGCCCTGGATCTGTCCCTGCTGATTTTCCAGCGCGCCGCTGTCGATGCGGGTCGCGCCAGAACCGGCAATCAGGCCGCGCTGATTGATCAGCGTCTGCCCTGTGGTATCAATCGCGATATCGCCCGCAGATTGCAGTTTGCCGTCTGTGTTATTCAAGGCTCCGCCGCTAAAGGTCAACCCGCCGTTGCCGGCCAGCTGCCCCTGAACGTTGTTCAAATCGGCGGCCTGCAGCGACGCCAGATTGCCCGCCGCGATAAAACCGGTCTGGTTGTTAACCCCGCCGCTGCGCAGATCCAGATTACCCAAGGCGACAATGCCGTGCTGGTTGCCGCTGTCGGTATTAATCAGCGCCTGCCCCTGGGTGTCCAGCGTCAGATCGCTGCCTGCCTGTAACAGGCCGCCCTGGTTCTGTATTTCTCCTGCGGTCAGAGTCAGCTCCCCCTTACCGCCGCTCAGCGTACCTGCGCGGTTGTTGAGGTTTCCGCCGGTAAGCCGGGTCGCGTTTTTGCCAACGATCGTGCCCTGCTGATTATTTATCTCTCCAGCGTGAAGCGTTAACGTGCCGCCGCCGATCAGCTGGCCATTTTCATTAATAAAGGGATTACCCTGGGTATCCAGCCGCAGATCCTGCCCTGATTCCAGCAATCCGGCGCGGTTGTTCAGCGTGCCGGTATCCAGCTGCAAAGCGCCCCGCGCGCCCAGCTCTCCCTGCTGATGGTCAAAGGTCTGCCGATGCGTGTCGACTGTGACATTCTGCCCAATCATCACGCCGTGGTTGCCGTTGATTTGCCCGGTGTTGAGCAGCAGATCGCCTGCGGAGACAATACCGCCTTTCTGGCCACTGTCGGTATTGGTCAGCGCTGCGCCCTGGGTATCGAGCGATAATGCCTGGCCCGCCTGGATCAGGCCACGCTGATTATCTACCGCGCCGCCAGTTAGCGTCAGCGATCCGTCTGAAGCCAGCGTGCCGTCAATATTGCTCAGCGCGCCACTGTGCAGCCGGATATTGCCCGCTGCCGCCAACATGCCAGCGTCGTTATTTATATCGCCGCTGTTGAGGCTCAGCTCGCCGCCCGCGATGACGCCGCCCGACGCTCCGCTCTGCTGATTGGTAAGCGTACGGCCATGCGTATCAAGCTGCATATCACCGCCGGACTGAATACGTCCCGCGCGGTTGTTCAGTTCGCCGCTGTTCAGCCGCAGGCTCTCTTTCGCGCTGAGGCTGCCGTCCTGATGGTCAAACGCCTGCTCATGGCTGTCGATAACAACGTTCCGCCCCTGGATCGTACCCCGATCGCCCAGGATCCGCCCGGTTGCCAGATTGAGATCGCCACGAGAGACGATCCCGCCTCGTTCGCCGCTGTCGCGGTTATCAAGCGCTGCGCCCTGCGTATCAAGCAAGAGATCCTCACCCGCCTGCAACAGGCCCCGCTGATTATCCATCGCGCCGGTGGTAAGAGAAAGTGTGCGATCTGCCAGCACAGTACCGTCGGTATTCGTCAGCGCGCCGCTGGCGATACCAGCCGCCTGTGCGGCTATGATGCCGCCACGGTTATCAGTCTCGCCGCTGGTTAGGGTCAGCGTGCCGCCACTCAGGATGCCGCCTTTACCGCTGTCGCTGTTGATCAGCTTTTGTCCGTGCGTATCAATCGTCAGATCGTGACCGGACTGGATAAGGCCCGCGTGATTATCTGTCGCGCCGCCCGACAGGCTGAGCGTGTCCTGCGCGACTACATTGCCGCTGGCGTTGATAAAATCGCCCTGCTGCGTAGCCACTGCGATGCGATCGCCCAGCAGCGTGCCGCCGTGGTTATTCACTCCCTGACTTTGCGCCGTCAGCTGCTGGCTGGCTTCAATCCGCCCCCGATCGTTGTCGATAAGCCGATCCGTTTTTAGCTGCGCTTCGCCGCCCGTCGCGGAAATGCGTCCTTGCTGATTATCCAGACTTGCTGCGGCAAGGCGCAGATCCCGGTTGGCCAGCAGTTCGCCCTGATTATTGTTCAGCGCTTCGCCCGCGGTCAGAAGCAGATCGCCCTGAGCCGCCAGCAGCGTGCCGCGGCTGTTATCCAGACTGCCGGAAGCAATGCGCAGACTGCCGCCGCTTTCCATGCGACCATCCTGATTGTCCGCCGCGCCAGAGAGCGACAGCGTCATTTCACCAGGGCCGCGCTGGGAAAGCAGGCCCTGGCGGTGATCGAGCGTTTCCGCCGACAGCGTTACCGCCTGCGCCTGAGTATGCCCCTGTGAGAGATCGAGCCGCCCGCCTTTCAGATCCAGCGCCCCGGCCGACAGCAGCGCGCCCTGGTTGCCATTAAGCTGCGAGGCAGTCAGCGTCAGTGCGCCATCGCCAGCCAGCTGTATAGTCCCCTGCTGATTATCAAGTTGCTGAGCATCCAGCGAAAGCGCATGACCGTTACCGGCAATCAGCCCGCTGCGGTTTTCAATTTGTTGCGCTTTAAGATGGGTATCGCCTGCGTTAACAATCGTGCCCTGATTGTTGTGGATTTGCCCGCTGTCCAGACTCAGCGCCTCGCTGTTTTGCTGACGCAGCAGCCCGCGATTGTTACTGATGTCCCGGGCAGCAACGACCAGCTTTCCGGCTGATATTTGACCGTCATCGTTATTCAGTCGGGTAGCGGCCTGTATCTGCACCGTTTTGCCAGTCACCGTTGCGCCTGCGGTACTGATGTCGCCCTGGGTAGCGCTTAGCGCTATCCCATCCGCCGCAGTCTGGCTGCCACCCAAATCGACCCGGCTTCCGTGCGCCTGGATCCCATCGCGTGCCAGGTTTTTGCCCTGCGCTTTCAGCTCGCCCTGACTGGTTAAAACCAGGCTGCCGGGCTGCGTCAGCGCGCCGCTGTCATCAACCCCTGCTGCCAGCGCGCTTCCGCCATTGCTCTCGATCCCGTTGGCGGTCAGCGTCACGTTGCCTTTTGCGGCGATGGTGCCGTCATTATGCAGGGTGCCGTTAGAGGCCAGCGTGACCGCCTGTTGTGACAGGATCCTGCCGCTGTTGGTCTGGTCATCCTGAGTAGCGATTTGCAAAGCGGCCTGGCTTTGCAGCGTGCCGCTGTTTTCCAGCCGGCCATCTACGGTCAGGCGTAGTTCGCCCGCGCCGGCGCCCAGTTCGCCGGCATTGCGTACACCAACCCCTTTTTCGGTGCCGGTCAGGGTGATTTTGTTGGCATACATGCCGCCAAGCGCGGCGACGTCGAGCGCATAGGCTGGGCGAGCGGTCGCGTCGCTGGTTTTCACCGTGGTTACGCTACCTTCCGTAGCTACCTGATTTCGTCCGGTAACAACGTTCAGTTCTCGGGCGTGCAGCCTGGCATTTACCGCTACCGACTGTGCGACGATCTGGGTGTAATCGGCATCGCTGTCGTTTAAGCCTTTGCCCTCGATATTGATCCGCCCGCCGTTCACGTCAAAGCCTTTCAGCTGGCCGTTTTCCATAATCGGCTGGCCCGTGGTCAGGGTATTACGGCTGGCATTGATAAAACCGCAGCCGTTGCAGGTTATCCCTGCGGGATTAGCAATAACCACCGCGGCCCGCTTTCCGGCCACTTCAATAAAGCCGTTGAGCTGGCTGGGATTACGGCTGTTGACCTCATTGAGGATGACGCTGGCTTCCTGCTTTGACAGCCAGGGATTAGCCGCCACCATGCCGCCCAGCTGGGTGCGCGTGTTTTGATGACTGTTGTTCAGAATGGCACCGCGCTCGCCGACATCGAGCTGGCTGTATTGATTGCGCGAGACGCCCTGGCCGTTCGGCGTCTGGATATTAATTTGCGGCAGCCCGTTGGCGGTGGACATCACCGTCGGCTGCTGGTTGCCGGGCGCGCTGCTGTCGGCAACGATATTAGCCTGCGCAGGCAGGCTAACCGCCCCAGCCGCCAGCCAAAGCGCGAAACTAAGTGGACTGATACGGATCGGCTTTTCCGTACGCGAGTTGCGCTGACGGCGACGGGCAAGATGGCCGTAGCCGCTACGGGCAATGTCGGGCACCACCATCAGCATGCCGCGAACTTTATTGAAGATAATGCGATAGCAAAGCTTGTTCATAATGCGCACAGTCCCTTGTCAGGCAAAAGAAGCGGGTCAGTAGTTCCAGTTCAGGCTGAAGCCAAAGGTTGCCGGATCGGTTTTAAATCCCTCTGGTTTTGAGAGCGGGATCCCGGCAAAAAGGTCATAGCTAAGGTTGGCGGGCGCGATGGCGCCGCGTAACCCCGTTACGCCTCCGGCCAGATGGCGTCCGGGCAAACCGCCCTGGATTGCGCTGTTGCCGCTGACTTCGCCATAGTCGACCCCAAGATAGAATTCCTGGGCAGGCAGCGGCGTCTGCCAGGCCAGCGTATTCTGTAGCGTCCAGCCACGGCTGGCGCTCAGGGTGCGCTCGCCATCAAAGCCGCGCACCGTCCAGCGGTTGCCGATAGCAAACTCATCCTGCGGCGTCAGCGGCGTGTTACTCATCTGCCGACGATATTGCATGTTGTAATTAAAACGCTGAGTACGCAGTGAGAATGGCACCGTCAGCGCCGCCTGCCAGGTCAGTATTTTTGCCAGCGCGGTCGCATAGGTGCTGTCGTGATAAGACTCTTCCCAGGCCGGTAAGGCGCCAAACCAGCGCGTGCCGCGCTGATAGCTGACTCCGGCATCAAGCGTGGCCGGACCAATATAGTGGCGATGCGACAGCCCTAACCGCCAGGCGCTGGTACGGCGCTGCTGGCTGACGACTTCGGTATCGTTGATAAAATTGCGTGACTCTTTTACCAGCACATCGTAGGTGGCGAGAGTTTTAGAAGAAGCGTTGCGGTGCAGCACCCGGCTGGCCTGCACGTCGAGCGAACGGCTTTTCCCGGCATAGAGAAAATCGCGGCTGTAGCCAGCCACCGTTTGGTGGTAGTCGTAATCGCTGGCGGTCAGCCCAAACTGCCACCAGCCCACCGGCACCGAATAGTGTCCGGTCAGGCTTTTGCTGCTTTTTCTGCCGGCGAAACCCAAATCGCGGCTGGCGGTCAGGTAAAACAGATCGCTCAATGAAGTGGGATTATCCAGCGCCAGCATGATGCCGCTCTGATACCGCCCTGTGCTTTCCGTGCCGGAATCGTCCAGCCAGGCGCCAAGACGCCAGAAACGTCGCTGGGTGCGCTCGATAATAATATCGCTTTCGCCAGGTTTTTCTGCCGGACGTAGCGCCATCTTCGCCTCGACGCCCGGCAGGCGCTGCAGATTTTCCAGCCCCTGTTCGATATCGCGCAGATCCAGCAGGTCGCCGGAATGCGCCGGCATGGTGGGATAGAGGCTGACGTAGCGCGAAGCGCCGGGAGCCAGCTCAACCCGACGGATTTTACCCGGCACAATCAGCAGCTTCAGCTCGCCCTGACGCAAATCCTGCGGCGGCGCGAGCACCCGGGTTGTCACCCAGCCATGATTAATAAGACGGTTTTGCAGCGTGCCCATTAGCTGATTGATGCCCTGCACGCCTACGCAATGACCGACAGCCTGGTTTGCCAGCCGCTGCAACGGCACCCAATGCGGCAGAGCCTGCTGGCCGGATAGCGAGACGCGCTGAAGCGTAAAACAGGGTTTTTCAGCCGGAAAAGTTATCCGCGAAGGTGCGGGGAGCGGTTCGGCAAGACGGATATCGGGTGCTTTTGGCGCTATCTGTGCCTGGCGAGCTTTTTGCTGCTCCTGCTGATGCTGAATTTGCTCATCGCCCGGCGCTGCGTAAACCGCACCGCAGCCGGTTAGCCCAATAAAAGCCAGCGCCGACTTCAGGCGCTTTTCCATTTTTCCCTGCATGACTATTCTGCCCGTCAAATATGTAACAAAATGTGTATTACGTATTTTTATGCGCACATTATGCACCTGCCGGGCGAAAGCTCAAGGAAAAACAGAGAAAAACTTACAAAAAGCTTACATTAATAAGTGAGCGGGGTTAATGAAATCAGTTAAGCGTTCCACTATCAGAAAGGAATTTCAGGGAAATTAGGACACGATTATTGAGAGATTCAAAGGGGAAAATTAATCAGTTAATTATAATTATTTCATTAAAAATCATACATTAACACAAGAAAACCTCGTATTACTTGCTTTAAAAGCCCCGGACATGATGGATGGTTACAACCGCATTTCTGACAATGATCGGAGGCTAATATTTATGTAAGCCCCACAACCACATAAATTTAGCTTAAGTCATGCAGTTGATTATAAATTGCTTTAACCAACCACTATAAAAAGGTCAATGCTTCTACGGATCAATTCGGAAAGCACCTGGTCTTTTTGTATAAGAATACGGTTGACCGCTTGCAGGAGGGACTTATAAAGGAGGTTGCAGGTGAGCAAATTCAAGTATCGTGATGAAAGGCATTGCAGGTGAGCAAATACGAGCATAGTGATAAAGGGCGCTGCAGGTGAGCAAATTCAAGCATCGTGATAAAGGGCGCTGCAGGTGAGCAAATACGAGCACAGTGCTAAAGGGCGCTGCAGGTAAGCAAATTCGAGCATAGTGCTAAAAAAAACCCCCTCCGTTAAGAGGGGGCCGAGCGTCATGCTTTAGCAGAGGCCGGGCAACTTATGCCTGGTTCTGGCTGTTCAGGATCAGCTGACCGTTGCTGTTTAAAGGGATGCGTGTCCCCGGGTCGTTATCCATGCGGATTTTGCCCTGCTGGTCGCCAATTTTATAGGTGACGTCATAGCCCAGCGTTTTTTCCTGCTTATCGTAAACGGTTTTGCAGCGCTGTTCGGTGGTCGTGTAGGTATCGCGATCCTGCAGAGCGCCCTGCACCTGATTACCGCCGTATCCGCCTGCCAGCGCGCCCGCTACGGTAGCCACATCGCGTCCGCGTCCGCCGCCAAACTGATGACCCAGCACGCCGCCCGCCACCGCGCCCAGTACGGAACCGGCGATACGGTTCTCATCCTGCACGGCACGCCGGTGAGTCAGCGTGACGTTACGGCACTCCTGACGCGGATTTTTCGTCGTCTCTTTAATTGGCGTGGCGGAGAGCACCTGAGCAAACTGCGGCTCACGCTCGAATACATTCATGCCTGCTACAGCGGCAACGCCCAGCGCGGCCGCTACGCCAATTCCGATACCTGCCAACATTGATTTATTCACAGGGCTGTCTCCTGAAACGGTTATTACGCATCGTCGCCAGCCGCAGAGTCCGGGCCATACGCGACGCGCTTTGTCCGGTAAAGTGTGCTTATCAGGACCAGTTATGACAATAAGAATTCAGGACGAAATAAATGTTTAAAGTCAAATGCAAAAGCTTTTAAGAGAGTTCTTAGGAGGGATGCGGCAGAAGAAGGGCTTATAACGACGGTATCGTTATAAGCCCTGTTACTATAGATCAGGCGGTCCTGATTTTACTTAGTGCAGCTTAAGGCGCGGACGGATAACCCGGTTAATGCTGCCCACCAGCATCATCAGGCCGGTTTTAAAGTAGCCGTGCAGAGCGACCTGGTGCATACGATAAAGCGAAATATAGACAAAGCGCGCGATGCGTCCTTCAACCATCATTGAACCGCGCATCAGGTTGCCCATCAGGCTGCCGACCGTGCTGAAACGCGAGAGCGAAACCAGCGAGCCGTGATCCTTATAAACATAGGCTTTCTGCTCGCGTCCTTTCATCTGTGCCAGAATGTTATCCAGCACGCGCGACGCCATCTGATGCGCTGACTGCGCGCGAGGAGGCACAAAGCCGCCAGACGGCAGCGCACACGAAGCGCAGTCGCCAATCGCGTAGATATCCGGATCCCGGGTCGTTTGCAGCGTTGGCTCTACCACCAGCTGGTTAATACGGTTGGTTTCCAGCCCGCCAATTTCTTTCATAAAGTCCGGCGCTTTGATACCCGCCGCCCAGACCATCAGATCGGCATTGATAAACTCGCCCGATTTGGTATGCAGGCCATTTTCATCGGCGCTGGTCACCATCGTCTGCGTCAGCACGCGTACGCCCAGCTTAGTCAGCTCCTGATGCGCAGCGGTGGAAATGCGCGGCGGCAGCGCAGGCAAAATACGCTCGCCCGCCTCTACCAGCGTGACGTTCAGCGCGCTGTTGTTCAGACCTTTATAGCCATAGCTGTGCAGCTGTTTCACCGCGTTATGCAGCTCGGCGGAAAGCTCTACGCCGGTCGCGCCGCCGCCGACGATAGCAATATTCACCTGCTCCTGGCGCCCTTCGCTGGCGGAGAATTTCAGGAACAGGTTCAGCATTTCATTATGAAAACGGCGCGCCTGGTGCGGGTTATCCAGGAAAATGCAGTGATCCTTAACGCCCGGCGTGCCGAAGTCGTTGGAGGTGCTGCCCAGCGCCATGACCAGCGTGTCGTACGCCACTTCGCGTTCCGGCACCAGCAGCTCGCCCTGCTCGTTGCGGATTTCCGCCAGCTGTAATTTTTTATTGTCCCGATCGATTTCGGTCAGCGTGCCCAGCTGGAACTGGAAGTGATGATTGCGGGCGTGGGCCAGATAGCTCAGCGCGTCAATCCCTTCATCCAGCGATCCGGTCGCGACTTCGTGCAGCAGCGGCTTCCAGAGATGGCTGTGATTACGGTCCACCAGGGTTATTTCCGCCTTTTTTTTCCGTCCCAGTTTCTGACCAAGCTGTGTCGCCAGCTCAAGCCCGCCGGCTCCTCCGCCGACAATAACAATCTTCTTCATTGGTGTAGTCAAACGACCCCCTTAAATTGTGAACCAGTCGTTAATTAAAGGTTAAATAATATCCTTAATTAACATAGGGTTGGCGATTTATTCGCTATCTGCAGGCAGAATAGCACGCGGGAAATCGGCCGTCCTGTAAAAATTGATACAGGTCAATTTTTTTCAACCATTTCTTATTAGCACGCTGTTTTTGCTGAATAATTTTCCGTGTTTCGGGGAGGATAAGGTGCGTCCGCAAGGCGTTTATTTCACCACCTGAGTGATTTTTTATCTCTGATAATGCGACTCAACAGGAATAATTGACCGATACCCGCTCCGATTGGGTGGAGTAAATATGACGTCCCCTTTTTCAGTTTATTTTATTATCTTGCAATCACCTGTGGCAATCGTATTTAAATATATACTAAAACAACCAAATCAGGCTCCAATAAAAAACCCGGCATATTTAATGATAATTACCCTGAAAAACTTGCAGCAGGCTTAGTTATTAATATCCTCTTAAGCTATTCCGGCTATTCTGCCGAAAAAGGAAGAGGGAAAAGGAATGAAAATATTGAACAGACTGCTGGCACAAAACCGCAGCTGGGCGCAGCAGCAGGCAAACCGCGATCCAAATTACTTTTTAAATCTGATGGCCGCCAAGCCGCCGCAGGCGCTATGGATAGGCTGCTCGGACAGCCGGGTGCCCGCCGAGGTATTAACTAACGCTCATCCCGGTGAGCTTTTTGTGCACCGTAATATCGCCAATATGGTGCTGGAAGAGGATGAGAGCCTGATGAGCATGCTGCAATACGCGCTCGGGCATTTGCAGATTGATACCCTGATCCTGTGCGGCCACTACGACTGCGACGGTATCCAGGCCGCGCTGGCGTTGCAGCAGGTCAACGCGCCGCTTTTTTCCGATCCGTTAACCCACTATCTGCAAAAACTGTACGACTCGCTTAACGACTGGATGGCTGTTTTCCAGCCTGAAATGAAAATAGCCACGACAGGGAAGGAAAAATTAACCGAATACCACCTTATGGCGCAGGCGGTGAATTTAATTAATGCCTGGCCTGTTAAATCAGCAATCAAAGCGGGAAGAGACATCGCTATTTACGGGTGCGTACATGAGCTACACAGCGGCTATTTAAAAAGGCTGGTTTGAAAGGATGCTGATATAAACAGTCAATTACGTGGTCATAGCCAGGCAGGCGCGGTAGCCTTTCTGCTGGCTGACATGCCGAATAACAGCGTGGTGATTGTGGAACATGAAAGCGCGGCGTATCCGGACAGGGATATCAGCGACGTTAGCAACATTCGGCCAGGCCGCCGCCACGAGTAATATTATGCCGGAGCAGTGACCGATGAAGAAAAGCTTGTGAACGTTTGCTGCCCGCCGGGATAAGGCGGGCGAGCGTTAGCGGTTAGCCCAGCGTTTTAAATGCTTTGATCCGCTGCAGGTGCGAGGAGATGTTTTTGAATTTATGCGGCTGGTGGTCATCCCAGACGATTTCATAATAGTCACCCAACGTTGACGCGCTACGCTGGCTGTCCAGCGCCTCGTCGCGTCGGGAGAGGATCACCAGGCAGCGATCGCGGTTTTTTTCCCGAAAGTTGCTGACGCACTTGGTGGCAATATCCACATACTCTTCAGGCCTGTCGATTTTGCCCGGCATGTTTTCTTCTGGCCACAGGTTGGGATTGAACATTACCTGACGGATATCGTTCAGAAAGCCGATGCGCTCGGCCCAATAACCGCCTAACCCTACGCCGCAGATCAGCACGCGTTCATCGTCGCTGCTGCTCAGAAGCTTGTGGGTTTCATTCAGCAAATATTGCATATCATGTTTAGGATGCAGCGTGCTGTAGCTCAACAGCCGTACATCGGGATCGATAAACTGCAGCTGCAGCACTTTTTCATGATTGCCGGGACTGGTTGAATCAAACCCGTGCAGATAGATGATCATCGCCCTTCTCCTGTGGTGTATGCGTCAGCCTCGCTGCTCCAGCCAGCGGGTTTGCAGCTTGCTTAACGCCTGGCTGCTCTCTTTCCAGCGCGGCGAAGCCAGCAGCTGCTGGCGGGTAAACGTGCCACGATGGTACAGCTGCGTAGCGCGTTCGGCATTGATCGGCGACAGATTATCCAGCACGCTGACGGCGCCCTGACGGTTGTTGCAGACCAGGATCATATCGCAGCCGGCGTCCAGCGAAGCCTGACCGCGTTCGGCATAGCTGCCCATAATCGCTGCGCCTTCCATCGACAGATCGTCGGAAAAAATCACGCCGTCGAAACCCAGCTCTTTGCGCAGCACTTTTTTCAACCAGTGCGAGGAACCGCTGGCCGGATGCGGGTCTACCTGAGTATAGATAACGTGCGCAGGCATCACCGCATCCAGCCTGTTTTCGTCAATCAGCTGCTTAAAGATCTGCATATCGTGCTGACGAATCATCGCTTCGGGACGATCGTCGCGCGGCGTTTCTTTATGCGAGTCCGCGCTTACCGCACCGTGACCGGGAAAATGCTTGCCGGTGGTTTTCATACCCGCTTCATGCATGCCATCAATAAAACGGCGCGCCATCGCCAGCGCCACGGCAGGATCGTCATGGAAACTGCGTTCGCCGATTGCCGCGCTGCCGTGTCCTATATCCAGTACGGGCGCGAAGCTGATATCAATATCCATCGCGATCATTTCGACAGCCATCAGCCAGCCCGCTTCCTGCGCCAGCCTTGCCGCTTCGGCTTCGCTGTTCAGCGCGGCAAAAGATTGCATCGCAGGCAGGCGCGTAAAGCCTTCGCGGAAGCGCTGCACGCGCCCGCCCTCCTGATCGACCGCGATCGCCAGGCGGTGACGCGAGGCCGCGCGGATCTGCCTGATCAGCTCCTGAAGCTGCTCAGGATCGTGGTAGTTGCGGGTAAACAGGATTAGCCCGCCCACCAGCGGATGCTGTAAAATTTCCCGCTCTTCCGCGTCCAGCTCGTAACCGAGCACATCTAACATTACCGGTCCCACAGATTACCTCTTATGATCGAACTCGCTGCCAGGCCTGTGCCGCCAGCGTATAAAACGTCTGTTCGCCGCTCTGCTGCCAGCGCAGCTCGTACCAGCTTGCCGCCAGCAGCGTCAGCCAGGGCTGCCAGCGCGCCATCTGCTGCCGTAGCCTTGCCGCATCCAGCCGTTGCAGCGCGGCATAGCGCTCGGTTAGCGCGCGCTGCTGCTCAGCATCCAGCGCGTTTCCTGCTACCAGCGCGGCCAGCTCCAGCGCGACATCGCCATCGCTGGCATACTCCCAGTCAATCAGCCGCAGGCTATTTTGCTGACGGATCAGATTGCCCGGATGCACATCCATATGCAGCAGCGCCCGCCGCAGCGGTTTTGGCTCGCCGCGCCGCTGTAGCCGCTGCAATGCCCGCAGCCAGCCGCAGTGCCGCCGTGCAGGCCGACTGAGCTGCCAGTAGCGCTCCAGCAGCTTTTGCAGCTGCAAAGGATAGCCGCTGAGCGGCTGTTGGTGCAGCCTTGCCAGCTCGCTGACAACCGCGTCCAGCGCGCCGGGAAAGGCCGCCTCGCTCAGCGCCTCGCCCGGCTGCCAGCCCAGCAGCAGCCAGTTATCAGCATAGCCGCAGGCGGCAGGCGCGAGATCGCAGCCGGAAAGCTTGCGTAAAATACGATACTCACGCTGGCGATCCACACCCGGCACGGGATTATCCTGTCGCTGATGGCGGGCCAGCAGCGTTGCCCTTTCCAGCTCCACCTTTGCCGTCAGCCCCGTCAGGCCGTGCAGCGGAAAAAAAGAACCGGCGGATCGCTCCGCCGGAAATCGTTGTTTAATCAGCCTGCTCAGTGCGGGATCAATGCTGTACGACACCGTTACCCGACCAGATGATTTCGCCAGTCTGCACCAGCATCAGCTGCATTTGCAGTTCCGGCGATTTTACGTCGCCCTTAGCGTTGGTATAGAGCACATACTGTGCGCCAACGTAGCGAGCCAGGCCGACGGCTTTGCTGCGCGAGCTCAGGCTGTCTTCGGCTGACAGTCCCAGCGTCTGTTTAGCGGTAGCAAGCTGTTCAGGCGTCACCAGCTTGAACTGGGTGTTATTTTGCAGCGCGCTTTGCAGCGAAGCGGTGGCTTTGGCGCGTTGCAGGCTGCCGTTGGTGCTGTTTTTCACGCCGTCGATCAGCAATACGCTACCGGGCGTGATGCCGTCCGCTTTCAGCATTTGCGCCACCAGCGGCGTTACGCTGGCATCCCAGTTAATCGACTGCATTTTAGGCGGCTGCGGCACCGTTTCCGGCGGCGGCGGCTGGGTCGGCACGGGCTGCGGCTGTTCGGGAACCGGCTGCACCGGCTCGACGGGCGCGGGCTGTTGCTGCTGTTGCACCACACAGCCGCTAAGAATAAGCGCCAGCAACATGACGCCCGAGAGTTTAGCTATCTTCCTTTCCACGCAATAATCTCCTACAGATACAGGTAAAGGCGAACCTTACTGGCCGTCAGGTTACCCGTTTGCGACGATATTTCAACACTGCTATGCGGCGCGACCGTAATCTTGCGAGGCGCTTCGAAGGGCAGAATTTCCAGCCCTTTATCGTCATACCAGTAAAAGCGATAGTAGAGCGTAACGGGTTTTTCCTGCTGGTTATAGAGCTGCGAAGCGCCTCGCTGCTGCCCTTCATGCTCCGATATCACCGGCTCGCCGGTAAGGATCCCCGCCGACAGTACCGATGATTCCATAACCAGCGACTGCGAAGTATCAATGGTCGTGCGATCGCTGGCGCAGCCGCTCAGCAACGCCAGCATGGCGCCCAGGACGATAATCCGCATCATAGTGCCTCCGGCACGTTATTCAGCCAGCATCGGGCCCAGCGGACGACCGCCAACCAGATGCAAATGGATATGATAGACTTCCTGTCCGCCATGCTGATTGCAGTTCATGATCAGACGATAGCCGTCCTCGGCGATCCCTTCCTGTTTAGCGATTTTCGCGGCCACCACAATCATCCGGCCCAGCGCGGCTTCATGCCCCGCCACCGCATCGTTGGCGGTAGGGATCAGGATATTCGGCACGACCAGAATGTGCGTCGGCGCTTTTGGCGAGATATCGCGAAAGGCCGTGACCAGCTCGTCCTGATAAACAATATCGGCCGGGATTTCGCGGCGGATAATTTTACTGAAAATCGTTTCTTCAGCCATGATGCATGTCCTTAAGCTATGAGATGAGTTACGGCAGTATGAGCGAGATATTTGTTTTCTTTCAACCTTCCGCTGGCTTTTCTTTACTGTCTGCCGCTTTTCGCGGCGCTGACCGCAGATTTAACGCCTTACGTGACGCTTTGCGCGAGTAACGTTTGCCTGTTTGAGGTGTTACAGAGAAGGGGTTCACTTTTCCTGACGGACTGCTGTTGATGAAAAGGCGCAGGACAGTGCTTTGTATCTGGCAGTGACTACCGACTGTGACAGATATAAATCGGGTAACATAATCCGTCACCTTTATGGCTTACTGCTTTTGATCTACTGATTTATTTGCCACGAGAAGCAACGGCGCATCCCCTCTTTTTATTGCACACCAGGCTAAAGCTCAAACCGTCTTAAATTGGCCATAATATCGCTATACGTATTATCGGCAGCAGATAACTACCCTTTAAAAAATAAATAAGTTTTATTGATAAATTAAGTTAACAGCAGAGATAATACTTGTGGAATAAACACCTGAATCAAGTAAGAAGTTATGACTCTTTGTCATGCCATAGTTTCAGCAATACCCACCTGGCCTACGTTTATCCACGAAAAATGAACATGGCCTTGATAAAAGGATATTTACATGTCTACTTTTCCAGCTGCTGAGGCTGAGAGTAATCAGAGCGGTAACACAAGACCCGCTTTACGTGAACAGCGCCTGCAGGAGCTGTTGGAAAGCTGTCAAAGCCATATATTGCAGCAGCTAATTGGTCCATTTGGACTGAATAGTACGATGTTTACTGACAGCGATGGCGGCAACGTAACGACTACCCATAATTTCGAAAAAGGCGTGGTGGCGACGGACAGCGATAAAGCACGTTACGAGGCCTGGTCCGAGACAAACAGCGGTGGCTACAACCGCAAGCCTTACGACAAAGAGCTGTCTGGCAAACGCAAAGACATGTTCATGAAAGACGAACCCGTTATTTCTGCTTATACCGGCAATGAACTAAAAAGAGATGGTACAACTCATCTCGACCATGTCGTTTCCGCTAATCGCATTGAAACAGACAGCCGTAATAATCTGTTTATGACGCAGGCGCAACGGGTAGCAATGGCTAACGATCCTAAAAACCTCGTTGCGGCAGAGAGTAATATCAATCAGTCCATGCAGGAAATGGAGAAAAATGAATGGGCTGATAAGGTGCGTAAAAATAATAAAGGGCAAGGCCTGAGCAATACAGAATATTTTGGCATAGACAGGGAAAAGCTCGCACAGACGGCCAGTACGGCAGAGGCACATGTCAAAAAAGATGTACTGATAGCTCAGGTAAAAAAACAGGGTGCGGAACTGGCGAAAACCGGGGCGCAACAGGCGATAAGATCTGCACTCCGTCAGGCGCTGGGCATAGCATTGCACACGCTTGTTAATCATACCTTTATCGAGCTTAAGCGGCTGTTTAACGACCCTGATAAAAGCAATCTGATCGACAGACTGACGGCGGCGCTCAAACGCGTGGTCAATCAAGTCTTATCTAAACTGCGCGCCATGTGGGATGCGGCTGTAAACGGCCTGCTGCAGGGATTTATCAGCAACCTGCTGACCTTTCTGATCAATAACTTTATTACCACAGCAGCAAAAGTTGTCTCTGTGATCCGTGAAGGGATGGCAGGCCTGTGGAAAGCGGTAAAAATGTTGATCAATCCGCCACCCGGCCAGACCGGTATTGAAACCGCGCGCGCCGTGACAAAAATTTTAGCCGGTGTAGTAACAACCTCTTTGGGGCTCATGTTTGAAGAGGCTATCAAAGGCTTTCTGTCCGGCATTCCGCTGCTGCTGCCAATGGTAGGGATCCTTTCTCCCGCCATCACCGCTATCCTCACAGGGATTGTTTCGTCGCTAGTTGTCTACGGCCTGGATCGTTTTTTCGACTGGCTTTCTCAAACCGGCACCGAACGCCTGAAGGCGATGGAAGTCGGTCTGGATGCGGGTAAAGAGAACATGGGAAAAATGGCACAGTGGCTGGAACTCCAGTTTCAGAATTCTGCAAGCTATCGCATGATCGGTGCAGACTACCAGCTTATCGAATCCCACCTGAAGAGCGCTCGCAACAGCCAAAGTGACGCCGCAGCCAGCCAACGCACAAGAATACAGGCGAATCAGCAATTCAATCAACAACTGAACGCTAACATCGACTCGCTCGGCGCTGCAGAGGCTGATGTCATGCTGCTTCTGGAAAATTATCTGGCAAAGGATCCTTTGTAATGGATGTCATTAAAGATTTGGCGCAGGTTCGCGTATCAGAAGCCATGCTCCGACAGGTAGATGTGCCCGGTCTGTTGAAGAGTTTCAAGGAAGATTACGACAAGCTGGATAATCTTAAAAAAGACAGGGAAAAGCATGAGGCTCGTCATGCGGTCTCTCGCTGGTGGAATTCTGACGAGCTGGAAACGGCGCAGCTGAACGCCGCCGAACTGCAGGCCAGCTTCGCTAAAAAGCTGGGCCAGCTGATGATGATTTCCATCGCCCAGGCCCAGATGCTGAATGAGCAACAGCAGCAGCTGCAAAATCAACAAACCCGCATCAAAAAACAGACCAATGAGATAGCTGAAACAAATGAGGTCATTAAAGGACAGCAGGAGACGCTGGCAGTACAGCAGCAGTCGTTGGAAAAGCTGATTAATGACTATTTTGAATTAAAAGGCTTAACGGCCGAAGGCGCTAAACAGCTTATCCTTATTGCTCATGAAGTTAAGCAGACTAAAGAGCAACTGTTGGAAGCCTTTGACGAAAAGCTTTTGGAAGCACAAAGGCTTCATCAACAAACTGAACTAAGCCTGCAACATTACGACATCGCCTGGCAGCGCCAGCGTCAGCAGATACAGGATGAATCGCAGGCGCTGGCTCGTTGCGTGGAAGATCAGCTTGCCAATCAGCAAAAAGACGTAAGCGAGGCGCTTAAGGTAGCGCAACAGCAAACGGAAGCCTTTTGCCAGAAGCTCCACCAACAGTATGAGCAGCAAACTATAGCTTTAAAACAATGGAGCGAGGATGCATTAGCCATGCAGCAGAGCAGGCTGGCGCGCGTGCAAATGCTGGCTGTCGGCAGCCTTTCAGCTGCTGCTGGCGCGCTTGTCTGGATTGGATGGATGAATCGCGGCCTTTTTGGCGGCTGACATTTACGCCGGATAAAAAAAGCCCCACTCGAAGGTGGGGCTTTTTGTTTTATCTTACCGATTGATTATTGCTTGCGGATGTACTCATCCATCTCGGTTTTCAGGTTATCGGATTTGGTGCCGAAAATGGCCTGAACGCCGGAACCCGCCACGACCACGCCCGCTGCGCCAAGCTGTTTCAGACCGGACTGATCCACTTTGGATACGTCCGCCACGCTGACGCGTAAACGCGTGATGCAGGCATCAAGGTTAGTGATGTTCTCTTTACCACCGAAAGCGGCAACCAGGTTAGCAGCCATTTCACTGGAATTACCTGCCGTTTGCGTCGTTGAAGTTTCTTCACGGCCCGGCGTTTTCAGATTCAATTTAACAATCAGCACGCGGAACACGGTGTAGTAAACCAGACCGTACAGGATACCGATAATCGGGAACAGCCAGATACGGCTGCTGTTGCCGCTCAGCACCACAAAGTCAATCAGGCCGTGCGAGAAGCTGGTGCCGTCGCGCATCCCCAGCAGGATACAGATAGGGAAAGCCAGACCGGCCAGGATAGCGTGGATCGCATACAGGACTGGCGCCACGAACATAAAGGAGAATTCGATTGGCTCGGTGATGCCGGTCAGGAACGAGGTCAGCGCGGCGGAAATCATGATGCCGCCCACTTTCGCACGGTTTTCTGGTTTAGCGGAGTGCCAGATAGCAATCGCTGCCGCAGGCAGGCCGTACATTTTAAACAGGAAGCCGCCGGAGAGTTTGCCCGCGGTCGGGTCGCCTGCCATATAGCGTGGGATATCGCCGTGGAAAACCTGACCAGCCGCATTGGTGAACTCGCCGATCTGCATCTGGAAAGGCACGTTCCAGATATGGTGCAGACCAAACGGCACCAGAGAACGCTCAATCACGCCGTAGATACCGAAAGCGACTACCGGGTTCTGATAGGCGGCCCACTGTGAGAATTCCTGAATGGCGGTACCAACTGGCGGCCAGATAAAGGAAAGCAGGATACCGATAAAGATCGCCGTGAAACCGGAGATAATTGGAACAAAGCGCTTACCCGCAAAGAAGCCGAGATATTCCGGCAGCTTGATACGGTAGAAGCGGTTAAACATATAGGCTGCTATCGAACCGGCAATAATACCGCCCAATACGCCCGTATCGGCGAGATGCTTCGCTTCGATCTCCCCGGCTGGCATATGCAGCACCAGCGGTGCTACGACCGCCATCGTTTTTACCATGATGCCGTAGGCCACCACCGCCGCCAGCGCAGAAACGCCGTCATTGTTGGTAAAGCCCAGCGCCACGCCGATGGCGAAAATCAGCGGCATATTGGCAAAGACGGATCCACCTGCTTCCGCCATAACGTGAGAGACAACGGCGGGCAGCCAGCTGAAGTTGGCGGAGCCTACGCCAAGCAGAATACCGGCAATCGGCAGCACCGATACCGGCAACATCAGCGATTTACCGACCTTTTGCAGGTTTGCAAATGCGTTTTTGAACATAGTGTGAAACTCCTGAGTATGGGTGCTTTACGCGCTTTTCAACGCGATATAACGGGGGGAGGACCCGCTATGGGTGGAGCGCTTTGCGCCCTCGTGATTTATTACGAACTGTAAAATAATTCCGAAAGCATTTGTTTGACGGTTATCACGTTTCACTGAACAACCGCCTGCTATGTAGTTTAATTCCCGGAAATTTGCCAGTTTTTGCCCATTCAAAAGCCGTATCGCCCGCAAAGAGGCGATACGAACTGCTTTTTTTACAAATTTATTACGAGCAATGAAATAAAGCGGTTAGTCTGTAAGGCGGCTCATCGGCACGTGGAAAAGGCGGGAGAAATTCGCTGTGGTGGCTTCGGCCAGCGTTTCAATACTGACGCCTTTCACTACGGCCATATAGTCCGCTACATCGCGCGTGTAAGCTGGCTGATTCTCTTTGCCGCGGTAAGGCACGGGCGCCAGATAAGGCGAGTCGGTTTCCACCAGCATGCGATCGAGCGGAACATAGCGTGCCGCCTCGCGGATCGTTTCCGCATTGCGGAAAGTGGCAATGCCGGAAAACGAAATATAAAAGCCCATATCCAGCAGCTTTTCCGCCGTTTCCCGATCTTCCGTGAAGCAGTGCAGTACGCCGCCGCACCCTTCCACCTTCTCTTCTTTCAGGATCGCCAGCGTATCCTCGCGCGCATCGCGCGTATGCACAATAACCGGTTTATTCAGATCGCGGCCGATGCGAATATGCTCGCGGAAAGAGGCCTGCTGCTGCGCCATGGTTTCTTTCTGATAGTAGTAGTCCAGCCCGGTTTCGCCCATGGCGATAACACGCTCGTCGGCGGCCAGCTGGCGCAGCTCGGCAAAATCATAAGGTTCATCCTGATTGAGCGGATGCACGCCGCAGGAGTACGCTACGTTGGGACGATCGCCAATCAGGTCGGTCATCGCTTTATAGCCGGGCAGCGTGGTCGCTACCGCCAGCATAAACTTCACGTCGCGCGCGGCGGCTTTCGCCAGCACGTCATCCACATCGCGGTGCAGGCTATCATAATTCAGGCCGTCAAGATGACAGTGGGAATCGACTAAAAACATAATTATTCTCTGGTTCGTTAGCCGACCACGGAAGCGTGGAGCATTTGCTCCCACGCCAGCAGCTGGTCGGTCAATAAGAGTTCACGGTTTACGGCCAGCACGTTCAGCAGGCGATCGCGGCACAGGAACCATTGGCGAATGCTCTCATCCAGCGCGCTGGCCGGTAGCTGACGGGCAACCTCCGCCACCAGCGTCTGGCTGTCGGCATTGGCGATAAAGCGCCCGCCGCCCTGCTGCCATTTCAGCGCATCCACCAGCAGCGCGCAAAGCCAGCCGGTACGCGCCGCCGCGTCGTCGTGGTTCAGAACGGGCAGCAAGGATAGCATATCTTTTTGCAGCGCCCCCGGCAGCGCCTCGCACAGCGCCTGCCGCGCCGCCCAGCTTTTTTCCAGCAGCGTTTGCGCCGCTGCAGGCGCGCCACCGCTTAGCCGCAGCGCGGTCAGGCAATCCTGCTGTGATGCGCCAGCCTGCTTTTGCAGCCAGCTCAGGCTTTGCGTCTCGTCCGGCGCGGCCAGGTGAACGCTTTGACAGCGGCTGCGCAACGTGGCCAGCAGCTGTGAAGGCTGCTGGCAGCAGAGCAAAAACCAGGTGTTCACCGGCGGCTCTTCCAGCGTTTTCAGCAGCGCGTTGGCGGCGGCCTCCGTCAGCTGAGCGGCATCGGGCAGCCAGACCACTTTCGCCCCGCCCTGCTGGGCATGATGGAAGAGCTTCTCCGTAACGCCGCGCACCGCATCAATACCCAGCGAGCTTTTGCCCTTTTCCGCCGTCAGTTCGTACCAGTCCGGATGCGTATGGGCCTGCATCAAACGACAGGCGTGGCACTCTCCGCAGCTTTTCAGCCCGTCTCTGCGCTGGCACATCAGCCAGCGGCTGATCCCCCAGACCAGCGAGGCATCGCCCATGCCCGGCAGCGCCTGGAGCAGTAGCGCGTGGTGTCCGCGTCCGGCCTGATGCTGGCCGACGATCTGCCGGTAAGGCTGGTTAAGCCACGGATACCAGATCATGACCGTACCTGTAGCCACTGCGCCAGCGTCTGTCGGATAGCGGCGGAGACGCCCTCTATATCCTGCGTGGCGTCGATAGTTTTAATGCTTTCGTCCGCGGCGGCCAGCGTCAGATAGCGTTCACGCGTGCGGGTAAAGAAGTTCAGCGACTCCTGTTCGATCCGATCTAATGCGCCTCGCGAGCGGGCGCGTTGCAGGCCGATTTCTGGCGTCACGTCCAGATAGAGGGTCAAATCAGGCGCGAAATCACCCAGTACGCTCTGTTTCAGCTGCGCCATCAGACGGATATCCATGCCTCGCCCGCCGCCCTGATAGGCCTGAGAAGAGAGATCGTGGCGATCGCCAACCACCCAGGCGCCGCGCGCCAACGCCGGTTTAATGACATTCTCCACCAGCTGCACTCGTGCCGCGTAAAGCATCAGCAGCTCCGCACGATCGGTGATCTGCTCGCCTTCAATCCCCTGCTTGATCAACTCGCGGAGTTTTTCCGCCAGCGGCGTGCCGCCCGGTTCGCGGGTAAAGACGATATCCTCAATGCCGTGCTGTTTAAGCGTCGCAACGATGGTATCCCGAGCGGTCGTTTTGCCCGCGCCTTCCAGCCCTTCGATAACGATAAAATTACTTTTCATTTTTTTCCTTGAGCAGCAGGCGCCACGCCTGGACCGCGCGATTGTGGCTCGCCAGGTTAGTGGTAAAAGTGTGTCCGCCTTTGCCGTCCGCAACAAAATAAAGGAAGTCCGTTTTTTCCGGATGCGCCGCGGCTTCCAGCGAGGCTTTGCCCGGCGTGGCGATAGGCCCCGGCGGCATGCCGGCAATCACATAGGTGTTATAGGCCGTCGGCGTTTCCAGATCCTTGCGCGTCAGCGTGCCTTTATAGCTGTCGCCCATACCGTAAATCACGGTCGGATCGGTCTGCAAACGCATTCCCAGCCGCAGACGATTGATAAATACCGAAGCGACCTTGCTGCGCTCTTCGCCCAACGCCGTCTCTTTTTCCACAATCGACGCCATGGTTAACAAATCATTTTTATCTTTATAGGGCAGCCCGTCCGCTTTGTTCTGCCACAGCGTATCGACGATTTTTACCATCTGGCCGTGAGCCCGCTCCAGGATCGCCACGTCCGTGGTATTGGCGGTGTAGGAATAGGTATCGGGATAGAACCAGCCTTCGACGTTTTGCTCCGACATTTTCAGCGTCTGACCCAGCGTGGTCAGTTTATCGTCAGCCAGCGTGTGTTTGATATAGGGCGCTGTGCGCAGCTGCGCCAGCCACTCCTGCATCCGCGACCCTTCGATAAACCGGATCGGGAACTGCGCCTCTTTACCGCTGGAGAGCAGCGCCAGCATCTGGCGTACCGTCATACCCTGCGTGAAGCGATAGGTACCGGCTTTAAAATTCGCCAGCTCCGGCTCCAGCTTGAGCAGCCAGCCAAACCAGATGGAATGCGGAATAATTTTTTGCCTGTTCAGCTCGGCTTCCAGCACCACGCGGCCCGATCCGGCCGGAAGCGTGAAAATCGTCTCATGGTTAATCGAGAGCGGCGAACCGGCCAGCTGCTTAATTTGCCAGTAGCTGAAAGCCAAACCGGCGATAACAAGCGCGACGATCCCGCCGACTAGTTTGCGTTTTACTGTCATAAATTTCCCTGAAAATCGTGCTCATTGATCCGATTAAACAACGTTCTTGAGCGATAAAACCGGTTGTCTATCTCCACTACCGGCAGCACTGGCATCAGCGCATTGGTGATAAAAATTTCGTCCGCTTGTTCGAGGATCTGTGGCGGTACGCTGACTTCCCTGACTCTGACACCCTGCGCGGCCAGCAGCCGCATCACCCGCTGACGCTGGATACCGTTTACGCCGGCCTGCGTCACGTCGGGGGTAAAAACTTCCTCGCCTTTACGCCAGAATAAATTTGCCGCACAGCATTCCACCAGCAGCCCCTGAGTGTCAAGGACCAGCGCTTCGTCAGCGCCGGTCTGCTCAAGCTCTGTGCGAATGAGTACCTGTTCCAGGCGATTAAGATGCTTGATACCGGCTAACTGCGGATTGCGGCCCAAACGGATGGTGCTTAGCGCCAGCCTTACGCCCGTCTGGCGCAGCTGATGATAATGCGTCGGATAGTCCGACAGCATAATGATGCGTGAAGCCTGCTGGCAGCCGCTGGCGCTGTAGCCCCGGCCGCCGACACCGCGAGAAACAATGACTTTAAGCACGCCGGTTGTACGCGTCGCGGCGGCTATCTTCATCTCTTGCCGCAGGGCTTGCCAGTCAACATCACGGATTAGCAGGCGCTCGCAGGCCTGCTGTAATCGTTCAAGATGCGCGCGCAGGTCAAAGACTTCACCCTGCTCTATACGGGCCGTAGTAAAACAGCCGTCACCAAACTGTACGGCGCGGTCCCTGACGGACAAATGCTCCTGAGGCTGACCGTTTATCCAGATCATCTGCTCTCCTTATTTGCTACGCGCAAGCTTACCTGCATCCTCGCGTAGATTCACGTCCGTTTAAACGGCTAAAGTAGCATGGGGATAAAACAAAAAAGGCCCGCATTTGCGGGCCTGCAAATAAAACTAACCTTTTGAAACATAAATAATTTTACTTCACAGTTTCTGCTTTATGTTTATACTCATTTTCAGGCCATGCAGGCTAACATTATGTAAAATTGTAGACAACCTGCACAATGACGGTTTTTTCCCCTCTCAATACCCCGACATAAATTATTTCCAGAGGATTTGAGCCATGCCAGCACACTGACTCTGCATCACATTCATTTTGTTGCTTATAACCGGCTGAAGCCAGGTAATTATTAATTCTGTGAGTATCAACAGTATCATAAAATTTTATTGCATAGACGTGCGTTGCCGGGCCGGTAATGTTGGCAAAATCGAAGTCATAGCGACAGGAAATACGCGGCATTTTTTTGAGAATATCAGGCGTATAAAAATTGTATTCACGCTTATTCTGTTCGGTATAGTGTGCGCTACCAGCAAACTCCATCCTGATGTAAGGCCAGGTACAGGCAAGTGCGGCAATAGCTACTATAAAAATGGGAATAAGTACCTTCAACGATTTACGCATAGGGTAATGTGCCTCGCTTTGCTTTATCAATGTACGAACCATCAGCGGAAGCGATACTGACCTTCCCGGAATGAAAGTCATCCCACGGTCTGACCCAGTTCATAAAATCAGGTAATACACCTTTATGCGGCCTGCCATTAGGGGATTTTTCAGGATCGGGGAAAAGAAGTGGTAAAAATGAATCGTTTTTAAAGGATCCTATTGGGCCGTAATGATCCCAACGCCTGAGCGCCTCTTTCTTACTAACAGGTCGTAATGCTGGAAAAACATCGTGGCTGGAAATGACGCGGTAGAACCCCAGTAAATCTGAAACCAAATCTTCCCCGCTAAATCCACTATCCGTCATAAGATTAAACGGAAACGAGGCCTGCAAACCTTCAAATTTCCGTGCCAGCGACATCATCATTGCCAGTGCAATACTTTGCCGTTCAGAATTAGAACGCCCTTTTTTAATGCGCCAGGTTATAAATTTACCTGTCCTGTAAGAGTGAGTCGGGTCAACCATAGCCTGCGAATAAGAAACGTCATAGCACGCCTGATCTGAGTGTTCTCCGTTATCGATTTTTCTCAACAGGCTTTTAATATCGCTACCCTGCGCATGACCGAGATCGACCCATCCAAGTACTTCAGTATAAATCAATCCATATCTTAAATGACTTTGGCGACCGTCAATTATATTTTGCCGTTTACTCATTTATGGAGTTCCTTTCCATCAAAATAGCCCAAATAATAACCAGGAAATCACATCCCTTCCATCGACTATTTTTCCTTTCAGAATCAAGCCCACTGTAGAAAATTTTGGCTGGAATTACGCAAGCACACCCGGCGCGGTGCTGGTTTGTCTGCAAACTATTTATTCTGTCAAATTACAGGGGTGCGTACGCTGCAATGGCGGCCAGGTCTGAACGACTCAGTAAGCAACAGGCGACACTTTAATAGGCGTATAAAAACCCGCACGCGAGTGACAATTTAGTCGATTAGAAGACTGGACTTCTGTTTAAGTGCGCTCACCTGCTGGCCGGGTTAATACAGAGTGCATCGGACGCGCATCAACAAACGAATGCAGAGGACTACATCTGTGGATTCCAGAGGAGCCGTGATGTACCAGAAAAAATCTAAGATGCTGAATTGATAATAAAACAGGCGTGAATACTATACAAAAAAGGCCCGCATTTGCGGGCCTTTTTTCACAACAGACAATCAGATTTTCCGGAAGATCAGCGAGCCATTAGTGCCGCCAAACCCGAAGGAGTTGCACAGAGCGTACTCCAGTCCTTTAACCTGACGCGCCGTATGCGGCACAAAATCCAGATCGCAACCTTCATCCGGGTTATCCAGATTGATGGTAGGCGGAATGACCTGATCGCGCAGTGCAAGGATAGAGTAGATGGATTCTACTGCTCCCGCCGCGCCTAACAGATGACCGGTCATGGATTTTGTGGAGCTGACCATTACGTCATACGCCGCAGCGCCAAATACGGATTTCACAGCCTGCGCTTCTGCCACATCGCCCGCAGACGTCGAGGTGCCGTGTGCGTTGATATAGCCGATTTTTTCCGGCGACAGCTGTGCATCGCGCAGGGCGTTTTCCATTGCCAGCGCCGCGCCCGCGCCGTTTTCCGGCGGCGAGGTCATGTGGTAAGCATCACTGCTCATGCCGAAGCCAACCAGCTCGGCGTAAATCTTCGCGCCGCGCTTTTTAGCATGTTCGTATTCTTCCAGCACGACGATACCTGCCCCGTCGCCCAGCACGAAGCCGTCACGGTCTTTATCCCACGGACGGCTTGCCGCCTGAGGATTGTCGTTACGGGTAGAAAGCGCACGTGCCGCGCCAAAGCCGCCAATGCCCAGTGGCGTACTGCCTTTCTCTGCGCCGCCGGCAATCATGACGTCGGCGTCGTTGTAGGCAATCATACGCGCAGCCTGACCAATGTTATGCACACCGGTTGTACAGGCGGTAGAAATGGCAATGCTCGGCCCTTTCATGCCGTACATGATAGTCAGATGACCGGCAATCATGTTCACAATAGTGGAAGGCACAAAGAAAGGACTGATTTTACGCGGACCGCCGTTCACCAGCGAGGTATGGTTTTCTTCTATCAGACCAAGACCGCCGATGCCGGAGCCGATAGCGGCGCCGATACGGTGCGCGTTCTCGTCAGTAATGACCAGACCGGCATCCTGCATAGCCTGCATACCAGCAACAACGCCGTATTGAATGAAGGCGTCCATCTTGCGCTGATCTTTACGCGAGATAAACTCCTCGCAGTTGAAATCCTTTACTAAGCCAGCAAAACGCGTTGCGTAGGCACTGGTTTCAAAATGGTCGATCGGGCTGATGCCACTCTGACCGGCAACAAGAGCATTCCAGGTAGACTCTACGGTATTGCCGACAGGAGACAACATGCCAAGACCGGTCACAACTACACGACGCTTAGACACGTTCGTCCTCCAGGGAGGGGATAAAAGAGAATCAGTGGGACCTACAGATAAAACTCAGGCGGTCGAGCGACCGCCTGGAGATGCTCACTTACGCCTGGTGACCATTGATGTAATCAATAGCAGCCTGAACGGTAGTGATTTTCTCAGCTTCTTCGTCCGGAATCTCGGTATCAAACTCTTCTTCCAGAGCCATTACCAGCTCAACGGTATCAAGAGAATCAGCGCCCAGATCTTCTACAAAAGAGGCAGTGTTAACAACTTCTTCCTGCTTAACGCCAAGCTGCTCGCCAATGATTTTCTTAACGCGTTCTTCGATAGTGCTCATACTATTAAATTTCCTATCAAAACTCGCTTTCGCGATGGTTTTCGTAGTGTATAAAATGTTGAAAAAGATGCAACTAAATCCCGGCTGGTCAAACCACGAATTTACGCTATTTTGCGGGCATTACCGCAAATAACGCAAATAGTTTTCGCGATTATCAGACCATATACATTCCGCCGTTGACGTGCAGCGTCTCACCAGTGATGTACGCCGCCTCGTCAGAGGCTAAAAATGCAACGGCACTGGCGATTTCCTGCGCGCCGCCTAAGCGACCCGCCGGCACTTCCGCCAGGATGCCCGCACGCTGCTCTTCAGTCAGCGCACGCGTCATGTCGGTTTCAATGAAACCGGGAGCCACAACGTTAACGGTAATACCACGTGACGCGACTTCACGCGCCAGTGACTTGCTGAAGCCGATCAAACCCGCTTTTGCTGCCGCGTAGTTTGCCTGACCCGCATTACCCATTGTTCCAACAACGGAGCCAATGGTAATAATTCGGCCCACGCGTTTTTTCATCATAGCGCGCATTACCGCTTTTGACAGGCGGAATACGGAAGTCAGATTAGTGTCCAGGATATCCTGCCACTCGTCGTCCTTCATACGCATCAGAAGATTATCACGCGTAATGCCAGCATTATTGACTAAAATGTCCACTTCGCCAAATTCTGCGCGAATATTTCCCAACACTTCGTCAATAGACGCGCTGTCGGTAACATTCAGCAGCAGGCCTTTGCCATTGCTGCCCAGATAAGCGCTGATTGCATCCGCACCGCTCTGGCTGGTAGCGGTACCAATCACCTTCGCGCCACGCGCGACCAGGGTTTCTGCAATCGCACGGCCAATGCCGCGGCTCGCGCCGGTCACCAGCGCAATTTTTCCTTCGAAGCTCATCTTCATCCTCTTTTTACTGCTCGATCGCCGCTGACAGGCTGGCCGCATCGCCGATCGCCGTTGCCGTCAGGGTGTCTACAATTCGTTTTGTCAGGCCGGTCAGCACTTTGCCAGGCCCTGCTTCCAGCAGCGACGTAACGCCCTGCTGCGCCATGAACTCTACGCATTCAGTCCAGCGAACCGGGCTGTAGAGCTGGCGAACCAGCGCGCTGCGGATCGCTTCAGGCGACGTTTCGCACTTAACATCCACGTTGTTGACGACCGGCACGGTTGGCGCGCTAAAGACAATCGCCTCCAGCGCGACGGCCAGCTTGTCCGCAGCGGGCTTCATCAGCGCGCAGTGCGACGGGACGCTAACCGGCAGCGGCAGCGCACGTTTTGCGCCAGCGGCTTTACAGGCTGCGCCAGCGCGTTCTACCGCCGCTTTGTTGCCCGCGATAACAACCTGACCTGGCGAGTTAAAGTTCACCGGAGAAACAACTTCGCCCTGCGCCGACTCTTCGCAGGCTTTAGCGATAGCCGCGTCGTCCAGACCGATAATCGCCTGCATGGCGCCCGTGCCTGCCGGCACCGCTTCCTGCATCAGTTTGCCGCGCAGTTCGACAAGTTTGATCGCTTCTTTGAAGTCGATCACGCCTGCGCAAACCAGCGCACTATACTCGCCCAGGCTGTGTCCTGCCAGCATTGCAGGCTGAGATCCGCCTTTTTCCTGCCAAACGCGGAAAATAGCAACAGATGCAGCCAGCAGAGCGGGCTGCGTCTGCCAGGTTTTGTTCAGTTCTTCAGCAGGGCCGTTTTGCACCAGCGCCCACAGATCGTAACCCAGCGCGTCGGAAGCTTCGCGAAACGTCTGTTCTACCAGCGCGTTTTCTGCCGCCAGTTCGGCCAGCATACCCACGGTCTGCGAACCCTGACCTGGAAAAACCATAGCAAATTGCGTCATTGTTATATCCTGTTAATCAAAAACGAACCAGCGCCGAGCCCCAGGTGAAACCGCCGCCAAAGGCTTCCAGCAGAATAAGCTGACCTGGCTTGATGCGGCCATCGCGCACCGCTTCATCCAGCGCGGTCGGCACAGAGGCGGCAGACGTGTTGCCGTGACGATCGAGCGTGACCACGACCTTATCCATTTCCATACCCAGCTTGCGCGCGGTAGCGCTGATAATACGCAGGTTGGCCTGATGCGGCACCAGCCAGTCAATCGCTTCGCGCTCAAGGTTATTGGCCTGCAGCGTTTCTTCAACGATATGCGCCAGCTCCGTCACGGCAACTTTGAAGACTTCGTTGCCGGCCATGGTGACGTAAGAAGGCTGTGCCTGATTCTCACGATCCTGGTTAGCCAGCGTCAGCAGCTGCCCGTAGCGGCCGTCGGCGTGCAGATGGGTGGAAATGATGCCCTGCTCTTCGCTGGCGCCAAGCACCACGGCGCCCGCGCCATCGCCGAACAGAATGATCGTGCCGCGATCCTCAGGATCGAGCATACGCGCCAGCACGTCGGAACCAATCACCAGCGCATTTTTTACCGCACCGTTTTTAATGTACTGATCGGCGACGCTCAGGCCGTAGGTGAAGCCCGCACAGGCCGCCGCCAGATCGAAAGACGCGGCGTCTTTAATATCCAGCATTTGCTGGATCATGCAGGCGGAGCTTGGGAAGGCGTGGCTGGAGGAGGTCGTTGCCACCACAATCAGGCCGATATCGTCTTTATCGATACCCGCCATTTCCAGCGCGCGCTCGGCGGCATGAAAGCCCATCGTCGCCACGGTCTCGTCGGGCGCAGCGATGCGACGTTCACGGATACCGGTACGGGTGACAATCCACTCGTCCGACGTATCCACCATTTTTTCCAGATCGGCGTTAGTCCGCACCTGTTCAGGCAAATAGCTGCCCGTACCGATAATCTTTGTATACATGTCCGCTCAGTCACTCTTAGGTAATACAGTTTCAAGGCGGGCGGCAATCCTTTCCGGAAGTTGCCGCCGCACCGCCTGCTCTGCCTGTTCTATCGCCGCAACAAATGCGCGCTGGCTGGCGCCGCCGTGACTTTTTACCACGGTTTTGCGTAGCCCTAACAGGCAGGCGCCATTGTACTGGTCGGGGTTAAGATGACCGAAGCGCTTAGCCAGGCGTTTTTTCAGCAAACGCCCCAGCAGCGACAGCCACCAGGCCCTTTTTTTACCTTCTGGCGATTGCAACAGCGAAAGAAACACTCTGACCACGCCTTCCATTGTCTTTAACGTGACGTTGCCGATGAAACCATCGCACACAAGGACGTCCGTTTTCCCGGTAAGGAGTTCGTTGCCTTCGAGGTATCCAATATAGTTAATTTCCGGCGCGTCACGCAGAATACCTGCGGCGTCCCGAATCGTTTCCAGACCTTTGGTTTCTTCCTGCCCAATATTCAGCAGCGCAACGCGCGGTCGGCTGATGGCCAGCACTTCTTCCGCCATGACCGCACCCATTATCGCGAATTGCACCAGCATAGCGCTATCGGAATTCACGTTAGCGCCTAAATCCAGCAGCACCGTTTTGCCAGCCCGTACGTTGGGCAGCACGGTCATTAGCGCCGGACGCTCGATACCGTTTAACGATCCGAGCATGAGCTTGGCCAGCCCCATCAGCGCGCCGGTATTGCCTGCGCTGACGCAGGCGTCGGCCTGTCCTTCTTTTACCAGCTCAAGCGCCACGCGCATTGAGGAACCCCGGCTATGGCGAATAGCCTGTGCCGGTCTGGCATCACTGGCAATAACCGACTCGGCAGGAATAATCTGTAGACGTTCCCGGAGCGCGGAATCAGCTTTTGCGAGTAATGACGTGAGTGTGTCGGGATCGCCGACCAGAAGAAGATGTAGCTGCGGATCGGACGCCAGTGCCTGCATTGCCGCAGGCACTGTCACGCAGGGACCGAAGTCCCCGCCCATGGCATCAATCGCCAGGGTCAAACGTGTCAAAGTATCGCCGGCTGGGCCGTGAGTTACTTAACGATGACCTTGCGACCGCGGTAGTAACCATCCGCAGTGATGTGGTGACGCAGATGCGTTTCGCCAGAAACTTTATCTACGGAAAGAGTGGCAGTGGTCAGCGCATCGTGTGAACGACGCATGCCACGTTTGGAACGGGTTGGTTTATTCTGTTGTACGGCCATGGACCTTACTCCTATTACTTACGCTTTAAACTGGCTAATACGGCAAATGGGTTTGGTTTTTCCGCCTCTGCAGGCAACTTGCCAAAGACCATGTCCGCCTCGGACACTTCACAGTGTTCAGAATCATGCACCGGAACGACCGGCAGGGCGAGGATAACTTCATCTTCCACCACCGCCAGCAGGTCGATTTCGCCAAACTCGTTGACTTCGACCGGCTCGTACGCTTCCGGCAGTGCCTCCGCCTGCTCGTCATTGACGATCGGGCTGAAGCAATACGTTACGTGGACAGAATGCGGAAAGTTCTGGCCGCAGCGTTGACAACACAGCGTAACGGAGACCGCCGCAGTGCCTTTCAGCACCGCTAAACGCTGATTGTCGATTGCGAACGACATCGAACATTCTACATCGCTATCCACACTCACTACCGATTCGGCAAGACGCTCCACCTGTTCAGGGGTGTAAACGCCCTGGTAGTCCAGGCGTTTCTGAGCGGTGCGAACCGGATCGAGAGTCAGGGGTAATTTTACCTTTTGCATAGGGCGCGCATATTAACTTTGTAACGAGTTAGAGTCAAAGAAAAAGGCCGTTTAACAGCATCTTTCACCCATTATTCGCAACCAGTGCGGCGCATAGTTTAAAATGTCCTGCACTCCTGCGCTATCTATTCCGGAAAAAATTATGACACAGCTGGTTCTGGCTTCAACCTCCCCTTTCAGAAAAGCCTTGCTTGAGAAACTGGGCCTCGCTTTTATTACCGCAGCGCCGGAGGTGGATGAAACGCCGCAGACCGGCGAATCTGCGATAGATCTGGTGCAGCGCCTTGCCGGCCAGAAGGCCCGCGCGCTGGCGGCAAGCTATCCTGACCATCTGATTATAGGCTCCGACCAGGTTTGCGTAATAGACGGTAAAATAACCGGAAAACCGCATACGGAAGAGAAAGCCTGCGAGCAGTTACGCCAGGCCAGCGGCCATAGCGTGATTTTTTATACCGGCCTTGCGCTTTTTAATAGCCGGACGAAAAGCATAAAGGCGATCTGCGAACCTTTCAGCGTGGATTTCAGATTATTAACGGAGCAGGAGATTATTAATTATGTTCGCAAAGAGCAGCCTCTGGGCTGTGCAGGCAGCTTTAAGAGCGAAGGATTAGGTATTACGCTGTTCGACAGATTAACGGGCCGCGATCCTAATACGCTGGTCGGGCTGCCGCTAATCGCGCTTTGCGAAATGCTGCGCGAGGCGGGAATGGATCCGCTGGCAGGTTAGGATCCTGTCGGCTCGGCAGCTTCTGGCTGGTCAGAAATTTTGAGGCTGGCAGGTCGTTTCTGGCTTGTCAGGAGGTTCAAGGCTATACGTAAGTCCCCATGGGCTAAGTCGCTTTAGCCTGTAAGAAAGCGGGAGGGGCCATCCGGAACCGGGACACGCAAAAAACGTCATCCCTGACACGCTCGGTTCGCTTATCCGGACAGCGCCTCCCGCCATTAGCCTTAGCGTAGCGCCAGGGAGGAATCGCTTAAAAACAGGGCCTGCAATTTATCACTGATTTATTGAAGGCATAGTATTTAAGACATACGATCGTCCGTTATCTCTCACTGGCGAACCGTCTTTACCGCTGACGATTGCCAGAACCGGTTATGACCTGCCTTTACTGACGCTGAGCATCCATGCCAATGTCGAATAACGCTGCACTAAAGATCACTTCGCCGGAGAGGTTTTTCGCAATACGGCCAGGCAGTGCTTCAGCTCATCATCCAGCGGCGCTTCCACTCGCATCACTTCTCCGCTGTTCGGATGGGTGAACTTAAGCGCGGCGGCGTGCAGAAACAGCCTTTTCAGACCCGTTCCCGCCAGCTGAGCATCGAAATCTCTTTCGCCATAGCGATCGTCAAAGGCAATCGGATGCCCCGCATGCAGCGTGTGTACGCGGATCTGGTGCGTCCGCCCGGTAATGGGGCTGGCTTTGACCAGCGTCGCCTTTTCATAACGCTCTTCAACTTTGAAACGCGTTTCGGAAGGCTTGCCTTCGCTACTTACCCGCACCACGCGCTCGCCGCTTTGCAAAATGTTTTTCAGCAGCGGCGCCTGCACCGCTTTTACATGGGAAGGCCACGAGCCGCGCACCAGCGCCAGGTAGTCTTTCTGCATTCCCTTTTCACGCAGCTGTTCATGCAGCGAACGCAGCGCGGAGCGTTTTTTTGCTACCAGCAGGATGCCAGAGGTATCGCGATCCAGACGGTGCACCAGCTCCAGGAAACGCGCCTCCGGACGCAGCGCCCGCAGGCCCTCGATTACGCCGAAGCTTAGCCCGCTGCCGCCGTGAACGGCGGTGCCTGAGGGCTTATTCATCACCAGGATATAATCGTCTTCATAAACGATAGCGTTCGCCAGCGCGGCCACCTTATCCAGCTTTGGCGAAACGGCCGCTTCTTCGCGTTCTGCGACCCGAACCGGTGGAATACGCACTTCATCCCCGGCTTCCAGCTTGTATTCCGGCTTAATGCGTCCTTTATTTACCCGCACTTCGCCCTTGCGCAAAATGCGATAAATCATGCTTTTCGGCACGCCTTTTAGCTGCGTGCGTAAAAAATTATCGATGCGCTGCCCCGCGTCATCGGCGGCGATAGTCACAATTTGAACTGCTGGAGTATTGGTTTTCATGGTTGGCGATTCTAAATAGAGCGTCAGCATAGCGCCACTTCTTTTTCTGTGCTTAACTGACAGTGACCTCTGCCGCAGAAGGTTTATGCCTGTTTTTTCGGCAATTTGCTGAAAAGCGCTGCAAATCGTTTTAAAAGCTGGAATAAACTTCGCAGAGCGGGAAAAGTCACCTTGCTATCACAAGCTTAGCAGTGGAATAATGATTCCGTTTTACTGGCTCAACGCATGTGAAACAAGAGAATAGCGTTATAAGAATTTTGCCGGATCGTACATACACGCAGCAATGGCGTAAGACGTATTGTGCAATCAGGCATTTAGCGGGCTGCGGGTTGCAGCCTGGACGACAAGACGGGACAGGTTCACTCTGGTACCACTGGTGGTTATCCCTCTTTATAAACGCGCTGTTTTTCCAGTTGAAAAGCAGGCTACCGAGATTTGCGCCCCTTGAGCTGGCGACAACCGGGAGGTTGACGGCTTTGCGATGAGACACGGGGCCATCGGTTTAGACGCGTCCAGCGTTACTATGCCCGTAGCTTTGTCACTAATGTAAGAATAATGAGTAAGTTACGATGAAAAGAATGTTGATCAACGCAACTCAACAGGAGGAGTTGCGTGTCGCCCTTGTAGACGGACAGCGTCTGTACGATCTGGATATCGAAAGCCCAGGACACGAACAGAAGAAAGCCAATATCTATAAAGGTAAAATTACCCGCATCGAACCCAGCCTTGAAGCCGCCTTCGTTGACTACGGCGCTGAGAGACACGGTTTTCTCCCTCTGAAAGAAATCTCCCGCGAAAACTTTCCTGCCAACTATTCCTCTCATGGCCGTCCTAATATCAAAGACGTGCTGCGTGAAGGTCAGGAAGTTATTGTTCAGATTGATAAAGAAGAGCGCGGCAATAAAGGCGCGGCGCTGACTACCTTTATTAGTCTGGCCGGCAGCTACCTGGTGCTGATGCCGAACAATCCGCGCGCGGGCGGCATTTCCCGCCGTATCGAAGGCGATGACCGCACCGAGCTGAAAGAAGCGCTTTCCGCGCTGGATCTCCCGGAAGGCATGGGACTGATCGTGCGTACCGCAGGCGTCGGCAAATCCGCCGAGGCGCTGCAGTGGGATTTAAGCTTCCGTATGAAGCACTGGGAAGCGATTAAAAAGGCTGCCGACAGCCGCCCTGCTCCCTTCCTGATCCATCAGGAAAGCAACGTTATCGTTCGCGCCTTCCGCGACTATCTGCGTCAGGATATCGGCGAAATCCTTATTGATAACCCGAAAGTGCTGGAGCTGGCTCGCCAGCATATCGCCGCGCTGGGCCGTCCCGATTTCAGCAGCAAAATCAAGCTGTACACCGGCGAAATCCCGCTGTTCAGCCATTACCAAATCGAATCGCAAATCGAGTCGGCCTTCCAGCGTGAAGTGCGTCTGCCTTCCGGCGGCTCTATCGTTATCGATTCCACCGAAGCGCTGACCGCTATCGACATCAACTCCGCGCGCGCTACCCGCGGCGGCGATATCGAAGAAACCGCCTTTAATACCAATCTGGAAGCGGCGGATGAAATTGCCCGCCAGCTGCGCCTGCGTGACCTGGGCGGCCTGATTGTTATCGACTTTATCGATATGACGCCGGTTCGCCACCAGCGCGCGGTAGAAAACCGCCTGCGTGAAGCCGTGCGCCAGGATCGTGCCCGTATCCAGATTAGCCATATCTCGCGTTTCGGCCTGCTGGAGATGTCGCGTCAGCGCCTCAGCCCGTCGCTGGGCGAATCCAGTCATCACGTCTGCCCTCGCTGTAGCGGCACCGGCACCATCCGTGATAACGAATCGCTGTCGCTTTCTATTCTGCGTCTGATTGAAGAAGAAGCGCTGAAAGAGAACACCAAAGAAGTCCACGCTATTGTTCCGGTACAGATCGCATCCTATCTGCTGAATGAGAAACGTGAAGCGGTAAGCGCCATTGAAAAACGCCAGGGCGGCGTGCGCGCGATTATCGTGCCTAACGATCAGATGGAGACACCGCACTACTCCGTGCTGCGCGTGCGCAGCGGCGAAGAAACGCAGACCCTCAGCTATCATCTGCCAAAGCTGCATGAAGCCGAAATGGCGCTGCCTTCGGAAGAAGAGCACGCCGAGCGCAAACGTCCTGAGCAACCAGCTCTGGCCGCGTTTGTAATGCCGGATGCGCCGCCCGTGCCGCACGAGCCGGAACCAGAAGCGCCTGTCGAGCCTGCTGCTGTCGCTCAGCCTGCCGCCGCGCCTGCTGCTAACGAGCCGGGCCTGGTCGGCCGCTTCCTGCGTGGCCTGAAGAAGATGTTCGCTGCCGAAGAGAAGCCAGCCGAACAGCCTCAGCCTGCCGCCGTGGTGGAAGAAGAAGAGAAAGCGCCGGAAGCTACCCCGCCGCGCAGCGAGCGTCGTAACAACCGCCGTCAGAATAACCGTCGCGACCGCAACAATGGCGATCGTTACGGTGACCGTAGCGAGCGTAACGACCGCAACGGTGAACGCAACGACCGCAACGGCGAACGTAACGATCGCAACGGCGAACGTAACGACCGCAACGGTGAACGTAACGACCGCAACGGCGAGCGTAATGACCGCAATGGCGAGCGTAATGACCGCAACGGCGAGCGTAATGACCGCAACGGCGAGCGTAATGACCGCAATGGCGAACGTAACGACCGCAACGGCGAGCGTAACAACAATCGCAACAGCAATCGTAACGAGCGCATGGTGCGCGACAGCGATCCGCAGGCGGAAGCACGCGAAGAGAATCGTCGCAACAAACGCAACGTCACGCCGCAGGATGATGCGCCGGTCAGTGAAGAAGTTCGCAACCAGCAGCGTGAAGAGCAGCAGCAGCAACGCCGCGAACAGCGCGCCGAGCGCAAACGTCGTCAGGAAGAAAAACGCCTGGCCGCTCAGGAAGAAAAAGTTGAAAGCGCACTGCCAGAAGAAGAAGCGGCTGTCGCTGTTGAACAGGGTGAAGAGCAGGTTCAGGTAATGCCGCGTCGTAAGCCGCGCCAGCTGAGCCAGAAAGTGCGTATCGAGACGGCTGAGCAAACCGCAGCCCGCTCTTTCGCGCCGGAAGAAGCCGCGCCAGCTGAAGAACAGCAGCCAGCCCTGACCGAAGCGGTGGATATCGTGGAAGCTGATGAGGAAGAGCGCGACACCAACAGCATGCCTCGTCGTTCACGTCGTTCGCCACGTCATCTGCGCGTTAGCGGCCAGCGTCGTCGTCGCTATCGTGACGAGCGTTACCCGAACCAGTCGCCGATGCCGCTGACCTTTGCCGCCGCTTCCCCGGAAATGGCTTCAGGTAAAGTGTGGGTCTCCTATCCGGTAGCCCATATCTCTGATAACCATGAGATTGAGCAGTCGGTAGTGCCGGATTACGGTCACGAAGAGACGGCCGCAGCCGTTGCCGTGGCGGTCGCTGAAAGCCTGCCGCAGGACGTACAGGACGAAGCGCAGCCGGTACATATCGCTGAGCCAGTCTCTGTCGAGCCAACAACATCGGCTGAAATCGCTGCTGCCGTAGCGCCAACAGCCGTAACCGACAACGCTGCGATTGCTGCGCCGGTGAATGAAGAACCTGCCGTTATCTCCGCCGCTGACGAAGAAGTCGCACAAGAGGTTGCACAGGCCGCCTTCCCGGCTGCGGAACCCGCAGAAAGCGAAGCTGCCGATCGGGCTTTCGCCGCCGACGTCAGCGAGCAAACAGAGCAGCAGGTAGCCGAAGTGCTTAACGCGCCAGAAGTCAAAGCACCCGTAGTGGCTTCCGAGCCGCACGCGCCGGTTGCCGGTCGCGACGAGCCTGCTTCTGCGTCCGCACAGGCGGTAGCGCCAGCAGCGCAGACTGAGGCTCCGGCCCAGGCTGAAGCAGCAGCGCCAGTAGCGCAGACTGAGGCTCCGGCCCAGGCTGAAGCCGCAGCGCCAGCAGCGCAGGCTCCGGCTCAGGCTGAAGCCGCAGCGCCAGCAGCACAGGCTCCGGCTCAGGCTGAAACAGCAGCGCCAGCAGCACAGGCTCCGGCTCAGGCTGAAGCCGCAGCGCCAGTAGCACAGGCTCCGGCTCAGGCTGAAGCAGCAGCACCAGCAGCGCAGACTGATGCTCCGGCTGAAGCAGCAGCGCCAGCAGCCCAGGCTGAAGCACCGCGTGTTGCTTCCGCTGCGCCAGCGCGTCCTCAGGCACCTGCTGAAGCCGCTCCACAGGCTCAGGCAGCACCAGCGTCAACAACAGCCGTTGCTGAAAAAGCGCAGCCTGAAGTTGCCGCGCCGGCCTTTAAACATCATGCCACGGCACCGATGACCAAAGCGCCAGCGCCTGAGTACCAGGCAGAACCTGCTCGCAACAGCGACTGGGTGCGTCCTTCCTTCAACTTCGAAGGCAAAGGTTCCGCAGGTGGTCATGCCGCCACTCATCAGGCGACGGCTCCGGCTACCCGCCCTGAGTAAGCAGCAAGGCTGATAAAAAGCCCCGGTCACTGACCGGGGCTTTTTTTTGCCTGAGCTGGCGCAATACTATGCTGGCTGCGCGATATGCGCCGCTTCTCCGCTATTAATCATTATTTTTGGTAGTAATTATCCGCGCCAATCGCTCGATTTCCGGCCTTGGTCGGGATCAGGCCGGCCAGGCGGCTACGCGATGGCGTTGCCGATTATTTTTCACGCTATGACGTGCTGATTACGTAAGTGCTGCCCGTTCCTGCTCATAAACATGGCGTTGAACAGTTTACTATTGCGGGGCAAAGCGTTGACGCAACCTGTCTGCAAGGGGCGACGGTACCGCTTAACATAACCGGTTTACCCGGCGTGTCGCTTCCTTTTGGTACGGGCAGTGCAGATCGTCAGTAAATGGCATGCAGAAGCGACTGCTTTACACGTGGTTTCGTTACCGGAAGCCGTTACTCCGGTGAAGGGATGCCATCCGGCATTGTCATATCCCGCCGCCACGCTTAGCTTTATTTATCCATTTCAAAGGAGGCTATTTATGGATGCTTTTTTTCAACCTGTTGAACTCGAAAAAGCTTATCGGCTGATCAATCACGGCCCAACAATCCTGGTGTCGGCAACACATGAAGGCGTCGAAAACGTGATGTCCGCCGCCTGGGCGTGCGGACTGGATTTCAAACCGGCAAAATTAACGGTGGTGCTTGATAAAAGCGCTTTTACCCGCCGCCTGATTGAAGCCAGCGGTCAGTTTGTTATCCAGGTTCCCACCGCCGCGCAGGCCGACCTTGTGCATTACCTGGGCACCCATTCACGCCATCAAGAGCAGGATAAACTGTTGAAATCGGGCGTGGATCTTTTCTCCGTGCCGGAAGTTGCGCCGCCGCTGGTGGCAGGCTGTGCCGCCTGGCTTTTTTGTCATCTTATCCCGCTTGAACAAAATCAGCAGGATCATGATTTATTTATCGGGGAAATTAAAAGCGCGTGGGCTGACAGCCGGGTGTTCAGAGAAGGTCACTGGCACTTTGAAGAAGCGGGCGATGAGTGGCGCAGCCTGCACTATATTGCCGGCAAACATTTCTATACTACCGGCACGTCGCTGGTGGTGGAATAAGCAAACAACAGGCAAAAAAAACCCGTCGTCAGGAGGTTAATCTGAAGACGGGGAAAAAACGGACGCACCCGGTTTAAGCGCGTCCAAAATGGGTAAACCTAAGAATTCATTTTAAACAGCGACATCTGCGACATGGAGCTGAACACTTTATAAGACGCCTGTAGCGCAGCCTGCTTCATGGTGTAAGACGAAATCGTGCTGGTGTAATCGGCATCTACCAGATTACTCATCTGGGTCGCCTGGCTCAGCGCGGTATCGTCAGATTTCGCTTCAATGCTGTCCAGCTCGCTCAGCTGCGTACCCACTTCGGACTGAACTTTCAGCACGTTGTTCATGGAGTTACGCAGGCCACGGTTGGCCTTAGCCATATCCGCTGCCGCCGCATCTTTGGTCGCGCCGTCCGCATTCGCCAGCGGCTGCTTCAGCGAGTTAATCGCCGTGTTCAGCGTGGTGAAGATGTTGCTTTCACTGGCGCTGCCGTCCGGCTCCGCCACCGCATTGCTGGTCAGCGAGGTAAAGACCTGGCTGCCGGTGTGGCTGGTGGTCATGGTGCGGCTGGCATCCACTTTCTGGCTGATGGCGGTATCGCCGCCGCTGTAGGCGACGTTGCCGCTGGCATCCTGAGTGAAAGGCGCCGTATCGGACTTGTAACCGGCAAAAATATAGCGGCCGTTACCGTCCGTGGAGTTCGCCAGGTTCATCAGCTGATCGCGCAGGCTGGTGAGCGTGGTTGCATAAGTCGAGCGGTCTTCGTCCGACAGTGTGCCGGTTGAAGCCGCCACTACCGCCGTTTGCGCCTGGGTGATCACGCTGGTCACCTGAGACAGATTGGTGGCTTCCTGCGACAGGCTGCTGGTGGCGAAGTTACGCGCCGTTTTGTACTGGCTGGTCTCGGCCTGAGCCTGAGACAGCACAACGGCCTGGGCCGCCGCGACCGGATCGTCCGAGGGCCTGACCACGCGTTTGCCGGTCGATAACTGTTCGCCTGACTTCAGCCAGCTGGCCTGCGAATCAGAAATGCCGCGCATTTGCTGGTCATAAATCATTGTGGTGCTTAAACGCATGATTTTATCCTTCTGAGGAATCAGCTTACGGCGCCAATCAGCGCGTTAAATATGGTCGTGGCGGTCTGCAAAATCTGCGCATTGGCCGTGTAATACTGCTGATAGCGCGTCAGGTTGCCGTATTCTTCATCCAGGTTCACACCGGAAACGGACTGCTGCTGATTGGTCAGCTGCGTCACCACGTTGCCCTGCGTGGTGCTGGTCGTTTGCAGGTTGCTGGTTTTGTTACCGATAGAGGCAACCATGCTGGCGTAGCCCTGCGTCACCGTGCTGCTGCCGCCAATCACTTTTTTGGTCTGCAAATCCAGCAGCGACTGAGCATTTTTGTTGTTGCTCACACCATTATCGGCATCGCCAGCGGCGACTTTAGCTTCGTCGGTGATATTGACGCTCATATTGGTGATAACGTTGGCAACCGGCTTCACCAGGAAGCTGTCCTTCGCCGTTGGCGTACCGGACACCGTCAGCTGCAGGCCATCAAAGTTCAGCGTGGTGTTGCCGCTGGCGTCCGTAGACGGGTTCGCGGACACGCTGGCATTGTCGGAAAGACGCTTTACGCTCCAGCCGTTGGTGTCGTAGCTCACCTTATAATCAGACGCTTTTACCGCGCTGGTATCGGTCCAGGCTGCCGAAAGCGAAGCCGTCTTGCTGTTATTGGTGTTGGACGTCACCGACGGGCCGCCGAGGTTAAAGAAGGCCTCGCCCGCGTCGCCGTTGCTGTCATAGCCCGCTTTGTGCTGGGTATTGAAGCTGTCGCCCAGCGCCATCGCCATCTGGCCAAGCTGGTTACGGGTATTATCCAGATCGGTGCGGAAAGCCAGCAGGCCGCCCAGCGAGCCGGTGGTCACCAGGCTTTCCGGGATTTCCGTCGCCTTACCGCTGGTATTATCCACCATAGCGATAGTTTTACGGCTCGGATCGCTGCTGGCAGAAACGGAAGCCAGCTTACTGTAGCTGTCGCCCTGCACCAGCGAAATACCGTTGCCGATGCTGATGTTATAGCTGCCGCCGTCCTGCTGGCTGACGGTTACGCCGACAATTTTGTTCAGATCGCTGACCAGCTGATCGCGCTGATCCATCAGATCGTTAGGCTCGTTGCCCGCGCCCGCGCCTTTCAGCTTGGTGATCTGCTGGTTGATATTGGCGATCTGCTTAGCGTAGCCGTTGATCTGATCGACGCTGGAGGTGATCGAGGTGCTCAGGCTGCTGTCTACGTTACGTAAATAAGTATCCGTAACCCTGAACTGGTTAACCAGACCGTCGGCCTTACCCAATACCGCCTGACGCGAAGACGAGTCGGAGGCATTGCTGACCAGCGTTTGCAGCGAAGAGAAGAAATCCTGCACGGTGGTCGACAGCGTATTGGTGGTGCTGGAAAACATATCGTCAATGTTGGACAGCTGGCTGTACTGCGTGGTCAGCGCGCTGGACTGGGTGCTGGCGCTGCGCAGCTGATTGGTAATAAAGGCATCGTATTCGCGGTTGACGCTGGCCACCGCCACGCCGTTGCCATAATACTGCGTGCCGTTCAGCGTGCTGCTTGCCTGGGCAAGAACCGTAGTCTGACGTGAATAGCCAGCAACGTTGTAATTGCTGATGTTGTTACTGGTGGTGCTCAGCGCGGCCGAAGCGGCGTTGATACCGGTCATAGCGGTGTTAATTAAGTTAGACATGTCGGTTCCTTATTGCTCCAGCACGGGCCGGCATTACAATCGGTTGCCGGCATGCGCTGATGCGGAACCGGCTTTTAAACGTTATCGGCAAAAATAAGGCAAACTTGAGCGGAAAATCAGAACAAATCGCCGATATCCTGGCTATAGGCTTTCACTACTTTCTCGCCCATGTTCTTGAATTGTTGGATCATTCCCACCAGCTTCTGCGCATACTTCGGATCGGTGGCGTAGCCTGCCGCCTGAAGCGCCTGCGCGCCCTGCTCCGGCGTTGCCGCCGTGGTCACCGCCTGGTAGCGCGGGTTGTTGGCAATCAGCTTCACATAGTCGCTCAGCGCATCGAAATAGGAGTCATAAACGCGGAATTTGGCTTTCACCTTTTTCGCTTCGCCGTGTTCATATTCGGTGGTGGTGATTTCGGTGGTTTTGCCCTGCCAGCTGCCCGTCGCCTTAATGCCGAAAAGGTTAAAGCTTGGCTTGCCTTCTGCGGTCATGATCTGCCGCTGGCCCCAGCCAGACTCCAGCGCGGCCTGCGCCAGGATCAGGTGATGAGGAATACCGGTACCGGCGCTGACTTCTTTCGCCGGCTGCGACAGTTTGGCAATAAAGTCAGCGCTGTCGCCGCTGAGCGGCCTGTCCGGCGAAGCAGGCAGGCGCGGCACGGCGCGACGGACGATCCGCTCCTGCTCTGTTTCCATCGCCATCGCCAGCGGCGGCAGCGTGTTGATAAAGTCTTTATCCAGCCTCATCGGCACGGTGCCCGCTTTCTCATCGGGCGCCTGCGCCTGCTCCATCTGCTTGACCATCATGTCGGCCAGGCCAAGCCCTTTCGAGGCGATTTCCTGCCCAATCTGCTGATCGTACATTGAGGTATAAAGACGCGTCTGTTCGGTGCTCAGCAGACCATCCTGCGGCAGCGCCTGGCGCATACTTTTCAACATCATTTGCACAAACATCCCTTCTACCTGTTTGGCGACTTCCCGCGCATGCGCTTTCGGGTCGTTGCTGGCCTGGCGTTTCAGGTTGTTCAGTGAGCCGCTGTCGTAGGCGGCTCCCATCAGAGACTGGGCGTTGCTCATCAGATAATTTCCAGTTTGGCGTGCAGACAGCCCGCGCTCTGCATTGATTGCAGGATGGACATCAGGTCGATCGGCGTGGCGCCTAAGGCGTTCAGGGCACGAACAACGCTGTTCAGGTTGGCACTGGCGTTTACGCTTTGCAGCGCGCCGCCGCTCTGGCGCAGGTCGATCTGCGTTTGCGGCGTGACCGTGGTCTGGCCGCCTGCGAACGGCGTGTTCGGCTGGCTGACGTTCTGCTGCTGGTTAACCGTGACCGACAGGTTGCCCTGAGCGATAGCGCAGGAGCTGAGCATCACTTCGCGATTCATTACCACCGAGCCGGTGCGCGAGTTGATAATCACTTTTGCATCCTGAATCGGCACGGAAACATCGATGTTCTGGATATCAGCCAGCAGGCGAACCTGAGAGGTGCCGTTAGCGGAAACCTGCACCTGCACGGTACGGCCATCCAGCGCCTGAGCAGAGCCGTAGCGACCGTTAATCGCGTCAGCAATACGCTGCGCCATGCTGAAGTCTTCTTCATTCAGGAACAGATTGATCACGTTAGACGCGCCGAAGCTGTTCGGTAACTCACGCTCGATGGTCGCGCCGCCGGTAATACGGCCGCCGTTCACCTGGTTAACGGTGACGCTGCTGCCGCCGGCAGAAGCGCCCGCGCCGCCCACCAGGATGTTGCCCTGCGCCAGCGCATAAACCTGGTTATCCACACCTTTCAGCGGGGTCATCAGCAGCGTGCCGCCGCGCAGGCTTTTGGCGTTACCCATAGAAGAAACCACCACGTCAATCACCTGGCCCTGACGGCCAAAGGCAGGCAGCTTGCCGGTGACCATCACCGCCGCGACGTTTTTCAGCTGCATGTTGGTGCCGCTGGGCACGGTAATGCCCAGCTGCGACAGCATGTTGTTCAGACTTTGCGTGGTAAACGGCGTCTGGGTAGTCTGGTCACCGGATCCATCCAGCCCGACAACCAGACCGTAACCGATCAGGGAGTTGTCGCGCACGCCGCCAACCGTGGTCAAATCGCGAATGCGATCGGCGTGGGCAAAAGCGCTGACCGCAGTCAGCAGCAGCAGGGTGAATCGAATAATCTTACGCATTTTAACCTCTTAGAATGGTGACAGGTTCAGGAAGAACCGTTGCAGCCAGCCCATCGTCTGTGCCTCATTGATATAGCCGTTGCCGACGTACTCAATGCGGGCATCCGCCACCTGGGTCGAAACTACGCTGTTGCTGCCGCTGATGGTGCGTGGGTTAACCACGCCCGAGAAGCGGATAAATTCCGTACCCTGGTTAATCTCAATCTGTTTCTCACCAACCACTTTCAGGTTGCCGTTCGGCAGCACCTGATTCACGGTCACGGTGATGACGCCGATAAAGGTGTTGTTCGCCGTTGCGCCGCCTTTACCTGCAAAGTCGCTCTTGCCGTTGGCGTCGATATTGGTTTTTTCGCCGCCCAGCAGGCCGGTCAGCGCGGAAGGCAGCGCCGTCAGACCAAGGGATGCGCTACCGTCACGTCCTGCGGAGGCCGTGGAGCTTTTGCTCGCACTGACGTTTTCCTGCAGGGTAATGGTCAGCGTATCGCCGATATTACGTGGACGACGATCCTCGAACAGCGGCTGGTAGCCGTAGTTCATCGGCATCACGCCCTGAAAAATGGAGCCGTTAACCACAGGCGGCGAAGCGGCCAGCGGCTGGGCCGTTGTCGAACCTTCAACCAGGGGCTGACGTGGAACTAAAGCACAACCGTTAAGCGTCAGAAGCGCTAAGGCTACTAACAAGCGTCCAGGCACTGAAATTTGCTTCGCCATGGAATTAACCTTTAATCATTAGAGAAAACTTTTATTAAGCGCCGGGCGAACCCGGCACGGTCTTACTTACAGCTGAGTCAGTTTGGCCAGCATCTGATCGGACGTGCTGATTGCCTTACTGTTGATCTCATAGGCGCGCTGAGTCTGGATCATGCTGACCAGCTCCTCGGCAACGTTTACGTTGGAGGTTTCAACGTAGCCCTGATAGAGCAGGCCCGCGCCGTTGTTGCCCGGCGTGCTGTCGGTCGGTGCGCCCGATGACTGCGTTTCCTGGTACAGGTTTTCACCTTTGCTTTCCAGGCCAGCATCGTTAATAAAGGTGCTCAGCGTCAGCTGGCCGACCTGCGTAGGCTGGGTCTGACCCTGCACCGTCACGCTGACCACGCCGTCACGGCCGATAGTCATGTTCAGGGCGTTGGCCGGGATAGTGATCGCCGGCTGCACCGGGAAACCGGCGTTGGTCACCAGCTGGCCGTTCTGGTCAGTCTGGAAAGAGCCGTCACGGGTATAGGCCAGCGTGCCGTCCGGCATTTGTACCTGGAAATAACCCTGCCCGCTGATCGCCACATCTTTCGATGAGTCGGTTTTGTTCAGGTTGCCCTGAGTGTGCAGACGCTCGGTCGCTACCGGACGAGTACCGGTACCCAGCTGCATCCCGGAAGGCAGAGAAGTCTGTTCAGAAGACTGCGCGCCAGGCTGACGAATGGTCTGATACATCAGATCTTCAAACACGGCACGCTGGCGTTTAAAGCCGTTGGTGCTGACGTTCGCCAGGTTGTTCGAGATAACGTCCATATTGGTCTGCTGAGCATCAAGACCGGTTTTGGCAATCCATAAAGAGTTAATCATGTTAGTTCCTCTGCTCTTAGCTCATTGACAGCAGCTGGTTAGCGCGTTGTTCGTTTTCATCGACGCTGGAGATGACTTTCATTTGCATCTCAAAGCGGCGTGCGTTGGCGATCATATCGACCATGGTCTGGCTGGAGCTGACGTTGCTGCCCTCCAGTACGCCAGGCATCACCTGAATGGTCGCATCGGCCTGCAGGGTTTGCGCTGCGCCGGTCGGACGGAACAGGCCGTCGTCGCCGCGAGTGACTTCCGAGCTGGTGGCTTTTACCAGCTTCAGACGTCCCAGCTGGACAGTGGCGTTCGGCGGATCGCCAGGGTTCAGCGCGGTAATCGTACCGTCAGCGGCAATGGTGATTTCCGAGCCTTGCGGTACGGCAATCGGTCCGCCGTCGCCCATCACCAGTTTGCCCTGGATGGTGAGCTGTCCGGCCGGGTTCAGCTCCATGTTGCCGTTGCGGGTGTAGGCCTCAGCGCCATCCTGAGCCTGCACGGCCAGCCAGCCATCCTGACGAACGGCGACGTCCAGCGAACGTCCCGTGTAGTCCATCGCGCCCGGGGTCATATCTGAGCCCGGCGTCGAAGCCGTCACCAGCGTACGTGTCGGCAGTGACTCGCCCTGCACCGGCACGGCGCGCAGCGCGTTCAGCTGCGCACGGAAGCCAGGCGTGGAGGCGTTGGCCAGGTTGTTCGCCGTGACTGCCTGCTGTTGGAGGGTCTGACTGGCAGCCCCCATTGCGGTATATATCGCGTGATCCATTTGACTCCCCTGTTAGCCGAATTAACGCAGGTTGACCAGGGTGTTGAGGATCTGGTCCTGTGTTTTAATGGTCTGGGCGTTAGACTGATAGTTACGCTGTGCCACAATCATGTTGACCAGTTCTTTACTCAGGTCGACGTTGGAAGACTCCAGCGCGCCTGCGGTCAGCGTACCCAGGTTACCGGTGCCCGCCAGGCCAACCAGCGCCTGACCAGAAGAAGCCGTTGCTGACCACACGTTGTTGCCTTCAGACTTCAGGCCTTCCGGGTTAGCAAAGTTAGCCAGGGCGATCTGACCCAGGGTCTGGGTTTTCTCGTTGGAGTAGTTACCTACTACCGTGCCGTCGTTGTTGATCTGGTAGCTGGTCAGTTCGCCCGGCTTGTAACCATCCTGCGTTGGGTTGCCGAAGGTGCTGGTGCCGGTGTTCTGCTGCTGGCTGCCCGCCATGTTCAGCGTGAAGTTAGTGGCAGCAGAACCGTTCAGGCCCGCCAGCGTAATCGCCTGCGTCGCGGTGGATGTCATCTGGCCGCTGGTATCAAAAGTCATGTTGAACGTGCCCACGTCAGCGGTTGGGTTCGCCGAGCTGCCGTCCTTCACGTTCACCGTCCAGGCGTTGTCAGCCGTTTTGGTGAAGTACAGGTTCAGGTTGTGCTCGTTACCCAGCGAGTCATAGGTGGTCATTGACGCTTTGCTGTTGTAAGAGCTGGTATTGTTAATATCCAGCGGCGTGGTCGTCGGCACGCTGTCGGTTGAGTTCAGGTTAGCTACCAGTGCCGCTGCGCTGGTGGATTTCGCCGCCATCGCCGTGGTTGGTACGCTCAGCGCAACCGGGTTAGCACCGGTCTGCACGGTTGGCGGCGTGCCGGTTGCCGGATAACCGGTCAGCTGCAGGCCGTTGGCGTTAACGATGTTACGGTTAGCGTCCAGCGTGAACTGGCCGTTACGGCTGTAGTAAACCGCGCCGCTGGCGTCAGCCATACGGAAGAAGCCGGCCTGGCTGATTGCCACGTCCAGGCCACGGCTGGTAGAAGTGGTCGTACCGTCGTTAAAGTCCTGGGTTACCGCAGCTACTTTTACGCCCAGACCGACTTTAGAATCGGCGAACATATCAGCGAAGGAAACGGTAGCGGATTTAAAACCCACCGTTGCGGAGTTGGCGATGTTGTTGCCGATAACGTCCAGGTTGCTGGATGCTGCGTTTAAACCGCTGACTGCCTGAGAAAATGCCATGTGTGTATTCCTGAATCGGGGTTAAGTTAAATAATCTGACGAACATTCGCGATGGTGGTCTTACCCATCGTGCCGAGGTCGAGAACGGCACCGCTGGTGTCGTTAGTAACCCCATTGACTAATGCATAATTCAGCGGCTGCGCGACCAGCTGTCCGGTAGCGTTGCTGGCGCTGATGGCCACGTTATATTTGCCGTCGCCTGCGGTGGTGCCGTCTGCTGACGAACCATCCCAGGAGAAGGTGTGGACGCCGGCGCTGAGCGCACCCAGGTTAATGGTTTGCACTACCTTGCCAGAAGGATCGGTAATGGTGGCGGTGGTCGCCGTTGAAGCCTGTTCCAGGCTAACGCCAAACGGCGTGGTCTGACCGCTGCCGACCAGCACCTGCGAGCCGTTAACCATCACGCCTTTGCCGATCAGGGTGGAAGCCTGCAAAGACTGTCCGCTGTTGATCTGGCCGGAAATCGATCCCAGCGTGGTGTTCAGTTTTTCAATGCCGCTCAGGGTATTGATCTGTGCCAGCTGTGTAGTCAGCTGGCCGTTATCCATTGGGTTCGTCGGATCCTGGTTTTTTAACTGCGTGACCAGCAGGGTCAGGAAGTTACTTTGCAGGTCGGCTGCCGTTTTATCGGTAGTCGACGACGAAGAAGTAATAGCTGTGTTGTCAAGTGACTCATTAACGCCAACGGTAATGCCCATCTGTCTGTTCCTTATTGACCCATCGTCAGGGTTTTCATCATCATTTGTTTAACGGTGTTCAGCACTTCAACGTTGGCCTGGTAACTGCGCGACGCCGACATGGTGTTAACCGTTTCCCCGACCACGTCCACGTTTGGCATCTTGACGTAACCTTTCGCGTCGGCCATTGGGTTGCCCGGTTCGTAAACCAGCTTCGCTGGCGTAGGATCGTCCACTACCTGCGCGACGCGTACGCCGCCGGTCGCTGCGCCTGGCGCCGCATCGGTCTGGAAAACCACCTGCTTCGCCACGTAAGGCTGACCGTCCGGCCCGGTTACGCTGTCGGCGTTGGCCAGGTTACTGGCGCTGACGTTCAGACGCTGCGACTGGGCAGCCATTGCCGATCCGGCGATATTAAAAATGTTCAGTAAAGCCATTTATTATTGCCCCTGTAATACGGACATCATGCCTTTGATCTGGCCGCTGATAAGAGTCAGATCCGTTTGATACTTCAGGCTATTATCGGCAAATTCGGTACGTTCGCGGTCCATATCCACCGTGTTGCCATCCAGCGAGGGCTGGGACGGCACGCGGTACATCAGATCCATTGATGCCGGTGCAGAAGACTGCGCAGCAATATGGCGTGACGAGGTGACCGCCAGCGACATGCCCGTTCCCTGCGCTCGCCCCTGCTCCATCACTTTGCTCAGCTGGCTGGCGAAATCGATATCGCGCGCCTGATAGCCTGGCGTGTCCGCGTTAGCGATATTGGATGCCAGGATTTCCTGCCTCTGTGCACGCAGGTTAAGTGCTTCAGTGTTAAACCGTAGGGCTGCGTCGAGTTTGTCGAGCATGTTTCCTCCGCAATTGAAAATTCAGTGGGGAGAGAATAAGCGGGTTAGGATTAATCCGATCGGCAGAATAGCGCTAAAAAGCGTCGTTAATTTGCGCCTTGACTTTGCGGCCCCGTGCGTAGAATCGTCGCCATGTTGCAGCGAGGATGAAAAATATGCGTGTGTTGACTCTCTTCCTGATGAGTCTGAGTCTGGCAACGGTTAGCGCCAGCGCCGCCGACCTGACGGCCCAGCTCAATCAATTTTTTAAAGCCCGCTATGGGGAAACCGGCCAGGGTGCCGATACCCTGAGCGTGGTAGTGAAAACGCCGCAGGGGCAGTGGCCCGCCTGTGATGCACCGCAATTTTCCTTACCGGGCAATAGCCGGATGTGGGGCAACATGAGCGTGGCCGCCAACTGTGGCCAGAACCGGCGCTATCTACAGGTACAGGTGCAGGTTGAAGGCGATTATCTGGTGGCGGCTCGCCAGGTCGTGCGCGGTACCGCGCTGACCGCGGACGATTTAAAAGTGGTGCATGGCCGTCTGGATACGCTGCCGGCGCGTGCGGTGATCAATATGGCCGACGTGGCCGACGCTGTCGCGCTGCGGGACATCGTGCCCGGCCAGCCGCTGACGATGATGATGGTGCGCCAGCCGTGGCGCGTGAAGGCCGGCGACAACGTCAATGTTATCGCCAGCGGAGACGGTTTTAACGTCGCCAGCGAGGGCCGCGCCATGAACAACGCCACGGCGGCGCAGCCGGTCAGAGTACGCATGAATTCAGGGCAGATTGTGAGCGGGAAAGTCGGCTCCGATGGGAATATTCTTATATCGTTGTAAAGCGTTAAAGATGGCTTCATCTCTGCCGATAGTGTAAATAACAGACGTAATACACTTGAGCAATTCAGGCCGCTATTTGCCTGAGCAAACTGGAGCCAGATTATGAGCATTGACAGAACTCAACCTATGAAGCCGGCCAGTACCGTGCAGCCTCGCGATCTTCCTGAAATGGCTACGCCGAAGGCGCAGAAGGTAGAGACAAAAACAACCGAATCAGGTACCCAGGTGGTACTGAGCGGCGCACAGTCACAGCTGACCAAATCCAGCTCGCAGGATATTAATACCGCGCGCGTTGAGCAGCTGAAGACCGCCATCCGTAACGGCGAACTGAAAATGGACACCGGCAAAATCGCCGACGCCCTGATCCAGCTAGCCAAAGACTCTTTAAAAGGTTAATCAGGTAAATGACTAAACTGTTGAACGCGCTCGATAAAATGCTGGAAGTCCTGAAAAGTCTGTCTGACGTAATGGCGGCAGAGCAACAACAGCTCTCGAGCGGTCAGATCAACAGCAGCCTGCTGCAACGTATTACGGAAGATAAAAGTTCGCTGCTGGCCACGCTCAATTTCCTTGAGCAGCTGCGCCGCGATGCGGAGAAAGAAGCGGGCTTCCACGCGCCCTACAGCGGTCAGCCGGAAATGGCTCGTCGCTGGGCTGCGCTACAGGAGCAGACGGTAAAACTGCGCGATACTAATTTGCATAACGGGATGTTGCTTAACCATCAAATCACCTTTACGGAAAAGGCGATTGAGGTATTAAAGCCCTATCAGACCCAGAAGTTTTATGGCCCGAACGGCCAGGCAACTTCAAGCGGCTTTATCAGCCGTAAGGTATAAAGCGCCGTCACTACCCCGGCCTGCGCCGGGTTTTGCGTTTTAGTGAGTGCAGAAGCTAAAAACCCCGTTTTGCAACGGGGTTTTGTTTTATATGGCCGTAGTGCGGGCGAAATCCTTAACGCGGAATCCCAGCAGCGCCAGCACCGCAAAGTAGACGCCGCCGCCAACGGCGCAGACCGCCGCCAGACGCAGCAAACGCATCAGCATATTGCCCTGCGCCCATTCCGGCATGACCCACATCATCCCTGCCAGCGCGGCCGCCATAGCGATAACCGCGATAACCAAACGCAGCAAAAAGCTGAACCAGCCAGGCTGTGGCAGAAATATTTTCTGTTTGCGCAGCTGCCAGTAAAGCAGCGCGGCGTTCAGACAGGCCGCCAGACCAATCGACAGCGACAAACCGGCATGTTTCAGCGGGCCGATAAAGGCCAGGTTCATTACCTGCGTCATAATCAGCGTCACGATGGCGATTTTGACCGGCGTTTTGATGTCCTGCCGCGAATAAAAGCCCGGCGCCAGGATTTTCACCACGATCAGCCCCATCAGTCCGACCGAATAGGCGACCAGCGCGCGCTGGGTCATGGCCGCGTCAAACGCGGAGAATTTCCCATACTGAAACAGCGCGACGGTCAGCGGCTTAGCGAGGATCCCCAGTGCAACCGCGCTTGGCAGCGCCAGCACGAAGCAGAGGCGCAGTCCCCAGTCCATCAGACGGTTATATTCATCGTGATTATTGCTGGCGAAGCTTTTGGCCAGCGAGGGCAGCAAAATGGTGCCCAGCGCCACGCCCAGCACCCCGGAAGGAAACTCCATCAGGCGGTCGGCGTAGTACATCCAGGAAACGGAACCGGAAACCAGAAATGAAGCGAAAATAGTGTTGATAATCAAGGAAATCTGGCTGACGGACACGCCCAGGATCGCTGGCCCCATCTGGCGCATCACCCGCCAGACGCCCGCATCCTTCAGGTTAAGGCGCGGCAGCACCAGCATGCCAATTTTCTTTAAATGCGGCAGCTGATAGCCCAGCTGTAAGACGCCGCCGACCACCACGGCCCAGGCCAGCGCCATCACCGGCGGGTGGAAATGCGGGGCCGCGAACAGCGCAAAGCCGATCATGCTGATGTTCAGCAGCGTCGGCGCAAAGGCCGGCACGGAAAAGCGGTTCCAGGTATTCAGGATCGCGCCCGTCAGTGAGGCCAGCGAAATCAGCATGATATAGGGAAAGGTGACGCGCAGCAGCGCTGAAGTCAGCGCAAACTTGTCGGCCGTATCGGCAAAGCCGGGCGCGGTCACTAAAATCACCCAGGGCGCGGCAAACATCCCGGCCACGGTAATAATCGCCAGCGCCAGCGTTAACAGCCCCGAGACGTAGGCGATAAACACCCGCGTCGCCTCCTCGCCCTGCTTGCTTTTGTACTCCGCAAGGATCGGCACAAAGGCCTGAGAAAAGGCGCCTTCGGCAAAGATGCGGCGCAGCAGGTTCGGCAGTTTAAAGGCGACAAAGAAGGCGTCGGTTGCCATTCCCGCGCCGAACACTCTTGCCACGATGGCATCGCGCGCAAAGCCCAGCACGCGAGAAAACAGGGTCATCGAGCTGACCGCTGCCAGGGATTTCAACAGGTTCATGATCTTCGATTCTTTTAAAGGAGGTGGCGCGCCACGGTTATCATCCGGCCGCTTCAGACGGCGCGAAAGCTGGCATAGTCTACTGATATGCCGTGAAATAACCACATCCTATTGTTACAGCATTATTCCCTGTCGCTGTCGCGCCAGAGCTTTTCAATGACGCGCTGCGCCGCCAGCGCCTGCTCGCCGGAGGTTTGCGGCATAGTCTGATTTTGCGCGCAGTCGATAAAATGGCGCGCCGCGCCAGCAAACCCACGCTGCTCCAGCGTGCTCTGCCAGCCTGGAACGGGATCGATAACGAGGCGACCGGCCGTTTCCTGCCGTAGCTCCCGCATATCGTCAACCTGCCAGACGCTGCCGTCCGCTATCGCCATCACCGATTCGCGCTGGGTGCCCGCCCGACGGTGCATACTGGTGGTGATTTGCAGCTTGTCGACCTGAAAATGGTGCTCGGCATAGAGCATTTCGCCGTCGTCATTGGTCAGCAGCGTGCCGCTTTGCAGTGTCGCCCCGCCGCCACCGAGCCACAGCGCGGTATCCACGACGTGCAGATAATCGTCCAGCAGCGTAAAAAAGAGATCGCGCGGGCCGACGCTGTCGCTGCGGTGTTTGTCCATGCGCAGCGAGGCCAGACCGCCCAGCGCTTTTAGCTGCAGATAGCGAGGCGCAAAGCGGCGGTTGAACGCCACCATCAGCTTGCGGCCACGCTGCTGCGCCAGCGCCACCAGCTGTTCGGCTTCGGCAAGCGTTGCCGCCAGCGGTTTATCGACGCAGACATCCTTGCCCGCCAGCAGCAGCTGTTTAACGATGCTGAAGTGCGTGGCGGTTGAGGTATGCACAAAGATCGCGTCACAGTCGTTAATCAATCCCTCCAGCGTGGCATAAAGAGGAATACGCCAGCTGTCGCAAATCGGGCGGGCCTTCTGCTGATTAGGGGAAAACGCGCCCGCCAGCCGCCAGCCCTGCGCGTCAGCCAGCACCGGAAGCCAGGCTTTCTGCGCAATATTGCCCAGCCCCACCATACCTATACGCAACGTCATATCAGGATCCTTTCAGCAATTGAGCCAGCTGCCGCTGCATTTCCGCCATCTGGCGCTCGAGTTCCGCCACTCTTTCTGTCAAATCGCCGCTTTCTGGTGCGTCTGAAGAGGCGGGCAACGCGGCCTCATCCACCTCGCCGCTGAACAGATGCATATAGCGGCTTTCCCGCTTGCCTGGCTCACGCGCCAGCCGGACGACAAAGGGGCCGTCCTCGCGCGCGGCAAGATTTTCCAGCGTCCGCTCAAGCTCAGCCATATCGGCAAATTCATGCAGCCGGGCGCTGCGCGTGCGCAGTTCGCCCGGCGTTTGCGGGCCGCGCAGCAGCAAAGTAGCCACCAGCGCCAGCTCTGCGGCAGAAAATTTGAGCTGGCCGAACTCGCTGTTGCAGAAGCGGTGCTCATATTTCACCACTCTCTGGCCGGATCCGCTAAACGAGGTAACCAAATGCTTTTTCGCCAGCATGTCCAGCGCATCCTGCACGCCGGTTTCAGCCAGCGTCATCACGGGTTCGCGGTTCGATTTCTGGTTACAGGCCGTGACCACGCCGTTCAACGACATGGGATACTGATCGGGCGTCGTCACCTGCTTTTCCAGCAGGCAGCCAATAATGCGCGCCTCAACGGGCGGAAGAAGAATTTTCATCAAAGAGGTCCACGTCGTTCGGGTGTCCATTCTCTGGCGGTCAGCGCGGTCAGCACGTGATCCTGCCAGCGTCCGTCTATCAGCAGATAGTCTTTGGCATAGCCCTCTTTTTCAAAGCCGAGCCGGGCCAGTAAGTTGCCGCTGCGCTGATTATGCGGCATGTAGTTCGCCATAATTCTGTGCATATGTTGCTGGCGCTGCATATAACGAATAGCCGACTGGAGCGCCTCGAACATCATGCCCTGTCCCTGCCATTTCTGCCCCAGCGAATAGCCCAGATAGCAGGCGTGAAACGAGCCGCGCACCACGTTACTGAAGTTGGCCACGCCGCGCACTTCGTTTTCGTCCGGATCCATCACCGCAAAATAGTAGGCGTTGCCCTGCTTATGCATATCGGTGATCAGCCCCAGCCGCGCCTGCCAGCCGGAAGGATAGCAGTGGCTTTCATCCCGAATCGGCTCCCAGGGCTTAAGAAATGCCCGGTTTTCCGCATAGTAATCCGCCAGACGCCAGGCGTCTCTCTCGTGTACCAGGCGCACGACCAGCCTGTCGGTAGTCAGGCGCACTTTAGGGGCTGCGGAACGATAGCCAAACATCTTCTCTCCTGAATTCAGCCGATCATAAATAAAAGCGCCGCGTTGCGTCGACGGCACGTCTTTTTACTATAACCGCCTGATTGCAGTCGGGTAAAATAATGCCGGGAAATATTCCCGTTGTGAATGGCGGAAACGGCTGAAACGCACGATAGCTGGCGCACCGGTTTGCCCTGTCAGCCGTTCTCTTCCATACTCCCTGCATACATTAAGAAGGTTAATGGTATTTGCCGTTACCTTTATCGCTGTAAGGAGGCACTTTTGAAACTGTTTATTTACGAACACTGTCCGTTCTGCGTAAAGGCACGCATGATCTTTGGCCTGAAAAACCTGCCGGTCGAACTGGTGGTGATGCTGAATGACGATGAAGAAACGCCGAAGAAGCTGATCGGACAAAAAATGGCGCCGATCCTGATGAAAGAAGACGGCAGCTGCATGCCGGAAAGCCTGGATATCGTCGCCTTTGTTGATAAAAGCGACGGCGAGCCGCTGCTGAAGGGCCGTCCTAATCCCGCGATCAGCGACTGGCTGCGTCACGTTAACAGCTATCTGAACAAGCTGCTGCTGCCTCGCATCGCCACGGCATCCTTTGCCGAGTTCGCCACGCCCGAAGCGCGCCGCTACTTCACGGAGAAAAAAGAAGCCAGCGTCGGCAGCTTTGACGAGCTGAGGCAGCATTCCGCAGGCTTTATTAAAAATATCAATGACGATCTGCGCAAGCTCGACAAGCTGATTGTGAAGCCCAACGCGGTGAACGGCGAGCTGTCGCTGGATGATATCCACCTTTTCCCGGTGCTGCGTTCCCTGACCCTGGTCGCGGGCGTCGACTATCCCAGCCGCGTGGCTGACTATCGCGACAATATGGCGAAACAGACGCAGATCAATCTGCTTTCTTCCGTGGCTGCCTGATCTTCCGGGGCCGTTTTCACGGCCCCGCCTTATTTCGTCACAACTTTTCCCACCAGCCGGGTGACTCTTTGTCATTTGTCGGGCAAGCTATCGCTGCGCGTCAGAAGGGGTAACTGACGTCATAACGTGACGAGGAGCACTATGAACAATCTTATGCGGGGCGCGATGGCCCTGATGCTGGCGCTGAGCCTGGCAGGCTGCAACAAGCTGACTCAATATTCCGTCAGCGAGCAGGAAGTAAACCAGGCGCTGCAAAAGCATAATAATTATGAAAAGCAGATTGGCGTGGCCGGGCTGGTCGATGCCCATATTGTCCTGACCGATCTCAACAGCAAAATCGGGCGCGAAGAGGCGGACAAAGTCACGCTGACCGGTAAAGCTACCGTGGACATCAGCTCGCTGTTCGGCCCACAGCACGCGGAAATGCTGCTGACCATGAAGGCGCAGCCTGTTTTCGATAAGGAAAAGGGGGCAATCTTCCTGAAAGATATGCAGCTGACCGACGTCCAGGCGCAGCCCGCGAAAATGCAGGGCGTGCTGAATACGCTGACGCCCTACCTGAATCAGTCGCTGAAAGAGTATTTCAATCAGAAGCCGGCTTACCTGCTCAGCACCGATCGCAGCAAGGCGGAGTCGATGGCGAAGCGTTTCGCTAAAGGTCTGGTAGTGAAGCCTGGCGAGCTGGTGATCCCATTTACTGATTAACACCTCAGGGTTTCCCAATTGCTGCGGGAAACCCTGATTTATTTCTCCGCCGCCTTTATAAAGCAGGTGCAAACGCTATGGGAAACCCTGACCCATTTCGCTGCCGCCCTCACAAAGCAGGTGCAAACGTTTGGCTTTCCCTTTATCCTTGATACCCGGCCAAATCGCGCCATACGATTTCACTTCTGCCGGAGCCTGTTCATGACTGCACACCCTCAGCAACTTATTATCCGCCGCCCTGACGACTGGCATATCCATCTGCGAGACGATGAGATGCTGAAAACCGTGCTGCCCTTCACCAGCGAGGTCAACGGTCGGGCAATCGTTATGCCTAATCTGGTGCCGCCGATTGTTAGCGTAGCCGCCGCCGTGGCCTATCGCGATCGCATCCTGGCCGCCGTGCCGGAAGGCCACCGTTTTACGCCGCTGATGACCTGTTATCTGACCGATTCGCTGGCTGCGGACGAGGTCGAGAAAGGCTTTAGCGAAGGCGTGTTTACCGCTGCCAAACTTTATCCCGCCCATGCGACCACCAATTCCAGCCACGGCGTGACCAATATCGATGCCATCGCCACCGTGCTGGAGCGGATGCAGAAAATCGGCATGCCGCTGTTGATCCACGGCGAAGTGACCGATGCGCACATCGATATTTTCGATCGCGAGGCACGCTTTATCGAAACCGTGATGGAGCCGTTGCGCAAACGCTATCCGGCGCTGAAAGTGGTTTTTGAGCATATCACCACCAAAGAAGCCGCTGAGTACGTGCAGGAAGGCAATCATCTGCTTGGTGCTACCATCACCCCGCAGCACCTGATGTTCAACCGTAACCATATGCTGGTGGGCGGCGTGCGTCCGCATCTTTACTGTCTGCCCATCCTGAAGCGCAACGTGCATCAGGAAGCACTGCGCAAAGTGGTCGCCAGCGGCCACGAACGCTTCTTTTTGGGAACGGACACCGCGCCGCACCTGCGTCATCGTAAGGAGGCCAGCTGCGGCTGTGCAGGCGTCTTTAATGCCCCTTCTTCCCTGCCCGCCTACGCCACCGTGTTTGAAGAGCTGGGCGCGCTGGCGCATTTCGCCGCGTTCTGTTCCGAGAACGGCCCGCGCTTCTACGGCCTGCCGCTGAATGAAGGCACGCTGAAGCTGGTGCGTCAGCCGTGGACGGTGCCGGAGAGCGTCACGCTGGGCGAAGACACGCTGGTGCCGTTCCTGGCTGGCGAAACGCTGAACTGGCGCGTCGAGCTGTAATTCAGACAAAATGATTGCTTCCGCCGATCTTACTGTATATATTCACAGTGAATTCATCGGAGGCTTTTATGCGTATTGAAGTCACTGTAGCAAGAACCACCTCGCTGCCCGCTGGCGCCATCGATGCGCTGAGCGCCGAGCTGAGCAAGCGAATCGACAAACAATTTCCTGAATCCGCCCACAGCGTTTCGGTACGCTACGCCGCAGCCAATAATCTGACGGTGATGGGCGGCGGTAAAGAGGCAAAAGACCAGATTACCGATATCCTGCAGGAAACCTGGGAAAGCGCCGACGACTGGTTTATCACCGACTGATCGACGTCCCGTGGTCTTTCCGTTTTTTGCCGGGCTTCGCCGTCCGGCTTTTTTCTTTTCTCCCCTCTTTGCTCCTGACGGAATCTGGCTATAGTAGAGTGACCAAATATGCGTTGCTGCCGCTGGCTAAGAGGTCTGCCATGAATGTTGAAAATCCTGAAGAAGCGATGACGTTTGGCGAGCTGCTGGCGCTGATCGCCGATCAACAGCGCCGCCTGAGCGTGCTGGAAGTTGCTTTCTCCTCTCTCTCTTTGTGCCTGGATGAACAGGCCGCGCTGCGGCTGGTCGACAAGCTTCGTCTGGAAGCGACCCGTTCAGATTATGATGAAAATAAGCGGCAGCACTTCGCCGCGCTGGCCGATGAGTTAGCCAAACGAGCCGGGTGAATAATATTTACTCAAGTATTGTTATTTCGCTGCCGATATTTATTATATCGGGAGCACCCGCTCTTAGTTTCTGCGTACGCAATCCCGTAACAATTAAAGGCAATCGGCTCAGATCGACATTTCATTCTGCGAACATTGGAATTTCTGTTATAATTTTCCTGTTCTATGAAAAAAAGCCGCATTGAACCTCGATAAATCACTTCGTTGTCATTGTTAACACGAGTAATAAGGGGGTTATAATGGACAGAAACAAAGAGGTTATCCAGACACATCCCCTCGTTGGGTGGGATATCAGTACCGTAGACAGCTACGATGCTATGATGATCCGTCTGCATTCACTTTCATCAAATGAACAGCCAGACGATGAAGCTGAAGTGGGCCAGACCTACTGGCTGACCACCGATGTTGCCAGACAATTTATCTCCATTCTCGAAGCTGGCATAGCGAAGATAGAAGCTACTGAATATCAGGATCGCGACTACAAAAAGCACTAATTTCGTCCGCGTTGGCCTGAAGGCACCCAAATGGGTGCCTTTTTCATTTCTGCCGCATTTTTTTTCATTCCAGCCGCATTTTGCTATTCTGCCTGCCTGTATAACCGATGGAGCCAGGTACTGATGGTTTATGACTTAATTGTGGTGGGCAGCGGCTCGGTAGGTGCAGCGGCCGGCTGGTACGCCACCCAGGCGGGACTGAATGTCCTGATGATCGATCGGGCGCATCCGCCCCATCGCGAAGGCAGCCATCATGGAGACACGCGTTTAATTCGCCACGCTTACGGCGAAGGCGCCCGCTACGTGCCGATGGTATTGCGCGCTCAGCAGCTGTGGGACGAGCTGGAGCAGCAGTGCGGCGAGCGAATTATGCAGCGCAGCGGCGTGCTGAATCTTGCGCCTGATCGTTCCGAATTTATCCGCAACGTGCGGCAGAGCGCCGAAACCTATAGCCTGCCGGTGGAGATCTTCAGCGGTGAAGATGCCATGCGGCGCTGGCCGCAGCTGGCCGTCCCTGAAAACTATACGGGGATTTACGAGCCGCAGTCCGGCTATCTGAAATCCGAACTGGCTATTCGTCACCTGATCCGCCTGTGCAAAGAAGCGGGCTGCGCGCAGCTGTTTAACTGCGCGGTCACCGGGCTGGAGGAGCGTGACGGCCTGCAAGTCGTCCAGACCCCGGAAGGCGCCTTCCGGGGCAAAAAGCTGCTGCTGAGCGCCGGAACCTGGATCAAAACGCTGCTGCCGGAACTGCCTGTCACCCCTGTCAGAAAAGTCTTTGCCTGGCATCAGGCGGACGGCCGCTACAGTGAAAATAATAAGTTTCCCGCGTTTGCCGTGGAAATGCCGGACGGCACCCATTTTTATGGATTTCCTGCTGAAAACAACGCGATCAAAATCGGCAAGCACAACGGCGGTCAGCCGATTAGCGCGCCGGAACAACGTAAGCCTTTTGGCGCCGTTGCTGAAGACGGCAGCGAACTCTTCGGATTTTTACGGCAGTTTTTACCTGGTGTAGGCGTTTGCCTGCGTGGTGAAGCCTGTACCTACGATAATACGGCGGACGAAGATTTTATTATCGATACGCTGGGAGCAGACAGGTTGATTATTAGCGGGCTAAGCGGACACGGATTTAAATTCGCCACGGTATTGGGTGAAATCGCCGCGCAATTTGCTCAGGGAAAAACCGCAGAATTTGATTTAACGCCCTTCTCACTTTCCCGCTTATAAATAAAAAAGGCGGCATCGTTAAATGCCGCCTTTCCATAACGCTAATTATTTCCAGCCGTCATCTGATAACGGCGAGAAATATTATTTAACCGACGCCGCCGCATCTTTCTTTTGCTGACGCAGACGGAGTTTTTTCACCAGCTTGTGCGCTTCCGCTTCGCTGCCAACCGCAGGCGCTGAACCGGTCAGCGGCTTACGTGCCGTTTCACGCATGGTAAAGACGGTGATCACGCCGATTGCGCCAGCGCCCATCAGATAGTAAGCCGGCATCATCAGGTTATGCGTCGTTTCCACCAGCCAGGTAGTAATCAGCGGCGTGGTGCCGCCAAACAGCGAAACGGACAGGTTAAAGCCGATCGCCAGCGCGCTATAGCGAATATCCGTGGCAAACAGCGCAGGCAGCGTGGCCGGCATCGAGCCGCTAAAGCAGGTGTGCAGCACGCCAAGGATGATCAGCCCGGCAAACACCAGCCACATATTACCGGAACCAATCAGCATCATGCTTGGGATAGCCAGCACAATCAGGCCGATAGCGCCGCTTAAAATAACCGGACGACGGCCCAGGCGATCGTTCCAGTGCCCGGAAAACAGCGTCAGCGGCATCATCACAAACATCACCACCAGGATCAGCAGCAGGCTGCTCATCTCGCTCAGGCCGAGGATACCGGTCAGGTAGCTTGGCATATAGGAGGTCAGCATGTAGTTGGAGACGTTAAACAGCAGCACCAGGCCAATACATTTCAGCATCTGGGCGCGATATTTGCTCAGCATTTGCAGCAGCGTCAGACGTGGCTTGCTGTGTTCCAGTGCGTCCTGCTTTTCCATATGCTTCTGGAACGCCGGAGTTTCTTCCAGCTTCAGACGGACATAAAGACCAAACAGCCCCAGCGGCGCGGCGATAAAGAACGGAATACGCCAGCCCCAGTCCAGTAGCGTCGCCTCCGGCATCGCCGCCGTCAGGCCGGTGACCAGCCCTGCGCCGAGCAGATAGCCGCCTAACGTGCCGAACTCCAGGAAGCTACCCATAAAGCCGCGACGGTTATCGGTAGAGTATTCGGCGATAAAAGTCGCCGCGCCGCCATATTCACCGCCGGTGGAGAAGCCCTGCACCAGGCGAGCGACCAGCAGCAGAATTGGCGCAAGAATACCGATGCTGTCATAGCTGGGGATCAGGCCGATACAGAAGGTACCGATAGCCATCATAATCATGGTGACGGCCAGCACTTTCTGCCGTCCAACTTTATCGCCCAGCGGCCCGAACACCAGCCCACCGATAGGACGCACCACAAAGGCTGCCGCAAAGGCACCAAAGGCGGCAAGCAGCTGGGCCGCCGAACTGCCGCCGGGGAAGAAGACCTTACCAATAGTCACGGCCAGATAGCTGTAGACGCCGAAGTCGAACCATTCCATCGCGTTACCGAGCGCGGCTGCGCCTACGGCACGCTTCAGCATGTCGTTATCCACGATGGTGATATCGTCTACGGTGAGTTCTTTCTGTTTTTTCTGCCAGAAGTGCTTTTTATGTCTGTTTTCTGAGTGCGTGCTCATGCAGTCCCCTTAATGAGAATGACTGGCAGCATCATAGCTTTCGTTGCCGGTGGAGCCTGTAGAGAAAGAAGGGAATGAAAGCTATAAAGCAGCGAAGATTAAAAGTACGGCGCTTAAAAACGTTTCTTTACGGGAATTTACTCTATACGACAGTCTTCTTTTTATCAAGTTTGTGACAGAAATCGCTGTAATAGCCATTTTAATACTGTGCGTATCGCGTTGTGGGGCCGGAAGGCAGCAGGACGCCCTGCCTGAAAAAGCCGTGCTGATGCGCTACTGACTGCTGAGATTGACATTCTTTACGGGCTTTCACTATGTTGTAACTATATGTAGACGACAAAACGTTAGCGCAATGTTAGCGAGGCAAAAAAGTGAGAAAACGGGGAATTGCCGCCGTTACCGGCTGAAAGAGCAAAAAAGGCCGGTAAAACCGGCCCTGAATGCTGCCTGACGGTCACTCAGTTATCGGGCGTTGGGATTTTTAGCGTCATATTCAGCAAGCCGCGCGACTTGTTGAAAATTTTATTGCCGTTTTCCCGACCGGCGCGACGCGCCCGCTGTTCTTCCGGCGCCAGCGCCAGCTCTTCCATACAGATTGGGCTACAGCAGTCGTGATACTTTTCCGCACAGCTGGCGCACTGAATAAACAGCAGATGGCAGCCGTCGTTTTTGCAGTTAACGTGCGTATCGCAGGCCGTGCCGCACTGATGGCAATGCGCAATAACATCATCGGAAATACGTTCGCCCATGCGCTCATCAAAAACAAAGTTTTTGCCCTTGAAGCGTACCGGCAGCCCCTGCTCGCGTGCGCGACGCGCGTATTCGATAATGCCGCCTTCAATGTGATAGACGTTCTCAAAACCGTTGTGCCGCATCCAGGCGCTCGCCTTTTCACAGCGGATCCCGCCGGTGCAGTACATCACGATTTTTTTATCTTTGCTGTCCTGCAGCATATCCACGGCCATCGGCAGCTGGTCGCGGAAGGTATCCGCCGGGATTTCCAGCGCGTTGTCAAAGTGCCCGACTTCATACTCGTAGTGGTTGCGCATATCGACAAAGACCGCATCCGGATCGTCCAGCATGGCGTTGACCTCGCCCGCTTTCAGGTAGCCGCCGACGTCGCTGGCATCGAAGGTTTCGTCTGCGATGCCGTCAGCAACGATGCGCTCGCGCACTTTCAGACGCAGCACCCAGAACGATTTTCCGTCATCGTCGAGCGCTATATTCATTCGCAGGTTATCCAGCGCCGGGTCGAAAGCGTAAAGCATCGTCTTCATCGCTTCATAATTGCTGGCCGGCACGCTGATTTGCGCATTGATCCCTTCTGCGGCGACGTAAACGCGACCAAACACTTTCAGTTTGGTTAAGGCGATATAGAGCGCGTCACGAAACGCTTTGGGATCGGTAATGGTGAAATACTTGTAAAAAGAGACTGTGGTACGCGGCTCGGTCTCGGCCAGCATCCGCGCTTTCAGCTCTTCATTAGAAACAAGGTTATGTAACACTGGCATGGTGTACGTTCCTGCGACTTTTGAGAAATTTTGCGGGCGATATCATACCTGAATAGCGCCAGAAGCAAACCAAAATCGGGCCGCAGCGTAAAAAATTCGTCTCAGGAAAGTTAGAGCCTTGCAACAGGTGGAAAAGCATATCCGGACCAACATCACAAAAAAATCCGCCTATAGTTAGCCTGTTCCGACTTAATTTTTTACGGAGATATTGCATGAGTCAGCTATTTACCCCAATCGAGCTGGGCAAGTTAACGCTTAAGAACCGTATCGCCATCGCACCGATGTGCCAGTACTCCGCCGAGCACGGCAAAGCCACCGCCTGGCACCGCATTCATCTGGGTCATCTGGCGCTCTCCGGCGCCGGCCTGCTGATTGTCGAAGCGGCGGCCATTGAAGCCGCCGGCCGCATTACGCCGCAGGATTTAGGCCTGTGGGATGACGAAACCGAACAGGCGCTGGGCAGCGTGCTGCAGGATGTACGCAGCTATTCCACGATGCCGATTGGTATCCAGCTGGCCCATGCCGGCCGCAAAGCCTCTACCGATGTGCCATGGCGCGGCGGCGGTTTCCTGCAGCCGGAACAGGGCGGTTGGCAGACCTCCGCGCCTTCTGCGGTGCCTTTCAGCGATGACGATAACGCGCCGGTTGCGCTCACGCTCGAACGTATTGAAGAGATCAAACAGGCCTTCGTCGACAGCGCTGTTCGTGCCGATCGCCTTGGTCTGGATCTGGTGGAAGTTCACGCCGCGCATGGCTATCTGCTGCATCAGTTCCTGTCACCGCTTTCCAACAAGCGCGAAGACCAGTACGGCGGCTCGCTGGAAAACCGTATGCGCCTGACGCTGGAAGTGTTCCGCGAGGTGCGTCGCGTATTCCCGGCAGACAAGCCGGTTGGCGTGCGTATTTCCGCTACCGACTGGGTAGACGGCGGCTGGGATCTGGCGCAGTCCATCGCGCTGAGCAAAGCGCTGGAGGCGGAAGGCTGTGCCTATATCCACGTGTCCAGCGGCGGCCTGGCACCGCAGCAGAAAATCACCGTCGGCCCGAACTATCAGGTGCCTTTCGCTGCGGCGATTAAAAAAGAAGTCGCCATCCCGGTGATTGCGGTCGGGCTGATTACCGAACCGCGCCAGGCGGAAGCGGTGCTGGTGGAAGGTGAAGCGGATATGGTCGCGCTGGCTCGCGGTATGCTTTATAACCCGCGCTGGCCGTGGCATGCCGCCGCCGAGCTGGGTGCGAAGGTGGACGCGCCAGAGCAATACTGGCGTTGCGAACCCCATGAAGTCAAAGGGCTGTTTAATTCGTAGTCCCTGTTAACCAGCGCGCGCCCGCGCGCTGGTGTTTAAACCTTCTGAATCTCAACGCATTATTTCAGTTCGCTGTCAAAAAATGGCACAATAGGTCATAAATAATAAATCCCGGGCAGCATAATGGTGCCCCTTTTTTACGATCTGGAAACTCATGACTCAGCTGCCTCAGTTTTCGCGCGCTTTGTTGCATCCCCGTTATTGGTTTACCTGGTTGGGTATTGGTCTGCTCTACGTGCTGGTGCTGTTGCCCTATCCCGTGCTCTATCGCCTCGGTTGCGGCCTGGGTCGTCTTTCCATGCGTTTTATCACTCGCCGCGTGGCGGTAGCCCGACGCAATCTGGAACTTTGCTTCCCTGAAATGCCGGAAGCGGAGCGCGAGGCGATGGTGATTCGCAACTTCGAATCCGTCGGCATGGGCTTAATCGAAACCGGCATGGCCTGGTTCTGGCCCGACTGGCGCATCAGCAAATGGTTTCAGGTCAGCGGTCTGGAGCATATCGACAAAGCGCATCAGGAAGGCAAAGGCGTGCTGCTGATCGGGATGCATTTTCTGACCCTGGAACTGGGCGCCCGCATCTTCGGCATCCATAATCCCGGTATCGGCGTTTATCGTCCTAACGACAACGCGCTGCTGGACTGGCTGCAAACCTGGGGCAGAATGCGATCCAATAAAAGCATGTTGGATCGCAAGGATCTGAAAGGCATGATCCGCGCGCTGAAAAACGGCGATATTATCTGGTACGCGCCCGATCATGACTACGGCCCAAAAAGCAGCGTGTTCGTGCCCTTTTTCGGCGTGGAAAAAGCGGCTTCCACCAAAGGCAGCTATCTGCTGATCCGCAGCGGCCAGCCCGCCGTGATCCCTTTTGTGCCGCGTCGCTTACCGCACGGCAGAGGCTATGAGATGGTGATCCTGCCGGCGGAAGAGAATATGCCGCTGGATGATGAAGCTGCTACCGCCGCGCGAATGAATAAAGTCGTCGAGCACGGCGTGCTGATGGCGCCGGAGCAGTATATGTGGCTGCACCGCCGCTTTAAAACGCGCCCCGCAGGCGAACCCTCTCTGTATTGATGCTCCGGGCGGAACCGACCCCGCCCGTTTCTCAACCACGGCTCAATCCTCCCGCGTTTTCCCCGGCGGGTGCTATTAAGTCGTGCGCTTTAGGCGCATACTTAGTCTGCTAACAAACTGACCAGGCTGCGCTTATGGCTGTGACCGATGCTTCCCCTTCCCCGATTAACTGGCAAAAAAACCTCTTTGTCGCCTGGTGCGGCTGTTTTCTGACCGGCGTCGCCTTCAGCCTCGTGATGCCCTTTCTGCCGCTTTACGTCGAGCAGCTTGGCGTAACCGATCCGCAGTCGCTGAATCTTTGGTCGGGGGTGGTATTCAGCATTACCTTTTTGTTTTCCGCTGTCGCGTCGCCATTCTGGGGCGGGCTGGCCGATCGTAAAGGCCGCAAAATCATGCTGTTGCGGTCGGCGCTTGGCATGGCGATAGTGATGGTGCTGATGGGGATGACCACCTCCATCTGGCAGTTTCTGGCGCTGCGGGCGTTGTTAGGTCTGCTGGGCGGTTTTGTGCCCAATGCCAACGCGCTGATAGCGACTCAGGTGCCGCGGAAGCGAAGCGGCTGGGCGCTGGGCTGGCTGTCGACGGGCGCGGTTAGCGGCGCATTGATCGGCCCACTGATTGGCGGATTGCTGGCCGACAGCTTTGGCCTGCGCCCGGTGTTCTTTATTACCGCCGCCGTGCTGTTTCTCTGTTTCCTGATGACGTTGTTTGCTATCCGCGAAACCTTCGTGCCGGTACAGAAGAAAGATATGCTGCACGCCCGTGACGTTTTTAGCTCTTTAAAACGGCCTAAGCTGGTGCTGGCGCTGTTTGTCACCACGCTGATTATTCAGGTCGCTACCGGATCTATCGCGCCTATTCTGACGCTCTACGTGCGGGATCTGGCTGGCGATATCCAGAATCTGGCGTTTGTCAGCGGAATGATTGCCTCGGTGCCCGGCGTCGCTGCGCTGCTCAGCGCGCCCCGGCTGGGTAAACTGGGCGACCGTATCGGGCCTGAGCGTATTCTTATCGCCATGCTGGTGGTTTCCGTGCTGCTACTGATCCCGATGTCGCTGGTGCAGACCCCTTTGCAACTGGGGATCCTGCGTTTTCTGCTGGGCGCGGCCGACGGCGCGCTGCTGCCCGCGGTACAGACGCTGCTGATCTATAACGTCAGTAATAGCGTCGCCGGACGTATCTTTAGCTATAACCAGTCATTTCGCGATATTGGCAACGTTACCGGGCCGCTGATGGGCGCGGTGGTTTCGGCTCACTGGGGGTTTCGTGCGGTGTTTATCGTGACGGCCGCCATCGTGCTTTTCAATGCGGTTTACTCATGGCGGACGCTGCGCCGCCGCGTGACGAGACCGGACGCGTAAACTATAACGCGCCCAGGAAATTACCTATCGTGTCGGCAAGCTCGCGGATACGCGGCTCGCAGCGGCGATAGTAGGTCCACTTGCCGACTTTGCTCGCCTCCAGCAGGCCCGCTTCCTGAAGCACCTTCAGGCAGAGCGAGGTGGCGGGCTGCGATAAGCCCGCCTTGTCCTGAATCAGGCTGGCGCACACCCCGTAACGGTCGAAGTCATACAGCTGGCTATAGCCGGCAAAGGCTTCATCAGGGTTTTTCAGCCAGGCCAGCACGGCCATACGTGTCGGATTGGCCAGCAGCTTCATCGCGTTTTCAGGGGTCATCCAGCCTCACAAAATCAGGAACCGTAAAAAGGATAGTCAGTATACCCTTTACGCGTGCCGCCATATAGCGAAGCGGCATCCACGGCATTCAGCGGATAGCCGTGGCGAAAGCGTTCCGGCAGATCCGGGTTGGCAATAAAGGTTCTGCCAAAGCCAAACAGATCGCCCCAGCCCTGTTGCAGCACGTGTTCTGCCTTTTCCTGGGTGTAGCGGCCGGAATAGATAATTGGCCCGCGCCAGGCTTTACGCAGCGCAATGCGGAAGGTTTCCGGCAGATCGGGGCTGTTATCCCAGTCGGCTTCTGCGATTGACAGATAACCGATCTCAAGCGTATTCAGCATCTCTGCCGCTACGGTGTAGGTAGTCTGCGGATCGCTTTCCACCAGGCCCAGGTAAACCCGCTCTTCATCCGTACTGGTAAACAGCGGTGCAAAGCGTACCCCGACGCGATGGCTGCCAAACACGGAACTGACCGCTTCGGTAACTTCTTTCAGGAAGCGCAGCCTGTTTTCCAGCGAGCCGCCATATTCATCGGTGCGGAAATTGCTGTGTTCGGAAATAAACTGATTGATCAGGTAGCCGTTGGCTGAATGCAGCTCAACGCCGTCAAACCCGGCTTCCTTCGCGTTTTGCGCCGCCGTGCGGTACAGCTCGACAATCTCTTTGACTTCGGCGGTGGTCAGTTCGCGCGGCGCATCCGGCGCGGTCAGGATGCCTTCGCCCGGTCCGGTTTCGATAAAGACGCGTACGCCCGTTGCAGGCACGGCAGACGGCGCCACCGGCGGCTGCTTGCCCGGTTGCAGTTCGCTATGTGAAACGCGTCCCACATGCCACAGCTGGCAAAAAATTGTTCCGCCTTCCTGATGGACGGCTGCGGTGACCTTTTTCCAGCCCGCAATCTGCTCCGCGCTGTGGATACCTGGCGTCCAGGCGTAGCCCTGCCCGCGCGGTTCAATCTGCGTGCCTTCCGTGATCATAAAACCGGCGCTGGCGCGCTGGCGGTAGTAGTCCACCATCATCTCGCCCGGCACGTTGCCCGGCTGGTCGCTGCGGCAACGCGTCAGCGGCGGCAGCACGATACGGTTACGTAAGGTCAGATCGCCAATTTGCAAAGGCGTAAACAGGGTTTGCTTGCTCATAATTCCACTCGCTCAGGTAATAAGAGCCGCCATTATATTTAAACATTTAAATGTGTAAATTCATTTTGTGCTGTTGATGAAATATTAGCGATGCTTCAGCCAATCATCCGGGTAACCCATTGATATCGTTCGTATGTGGAGGAATAAGCCGTTTTGTGCAGGTTTTATGCTAAAACTGTTTAAAGTTTTTTCAGGGTGTGACGATAAATAATACAGACGGTGACGGGCATCCTGGCGCCGTATCCGAACCCTGGTTAAACTTTAAGGAAACGATTATGTCCGTTATCAATACTAACATCATGTCCCTGACCACTCAGAACAACCTGAACAAATCACAGGCTTCTCTGAGCACCGCTATCGAGCGTCTTTCTTCTGG
>NZ_JBGCUC010000020.1:0-77761 GCF_043420595.1 Erwinia plantamica | reverse complement strand
TGCGGGAGCCGGATTTGAACCGACGACCTTCGGGTTATGAGCCCGACGAGCTACCAGGCTGCTCCATCCCGCGTCCGTGGATGCGCACTATACTCTCCGGCGATTTTGTTGCAACCCCTTTTTGCAAATTAACGCCTGAAATCGCCCTTACTGCTTAATTTGTCAGCCGATTGTTGTATTGTTGTGCAAAACCGACGCTTCTTTTTGGCGAGGACGTTTTAATCTGTGGGGCGCTTTGCTATCTTCGCCTGCAATTGCGTATAAAGGTAGAGAATAATGAAAGGACGTTGGGCAAAGTATATGGTCACCGGGGCGTTAATCGCCCTGCTTGCGGGATGTTCCTCCAAACCTACCGATCGCGGCCAGCAGTATAAGGACGGCAAGCTGCAGCAGCCGCTGGGGCTGGTTAATCAACCTAACGCCAAAGGGCGCCCCGTTAACGGCAAAGATTTTGCCGATCAGCTGCTGGAAATCCAGGCCGCTTCGCCAGCCATGTTTTCCCGCCAGCTCTCCACCTACAGCGCGCTAAAAAGCTGGCTGATGGCGGGCGGTGATACGCGGCAGCTGCGCCAGTACGGCGTGGATGCGTATCAGATGGAAGGCACCGACAATTATGGCAACGTGCAGTTTACCGGTTACTACACGCCGGTTATCCATGCCCGCTACACCCGCCAGGGCGAATTTCAGTATCCTTTATACCGCATGCCGCCGCGCGGCAAGCGCCGTTTGCCAAGCCGAGCGGAAATCTACAGCGGCGGCCTGGATGAACGCTACGTTATCGGTTACAGCAATTCGCTGATGGATAACTTTATTATGGACGTGCAGGGCAGCGGCTACGTTGACTACGGCGACGGCCGTCCTTTGACCTTCTTCGGCTACGGCGGCAAGAACGGCCATGCTTATCGCAGCATCGGTAAGGTGCTGATCGATCGCGGCGAAGTGAAGCGCGAAGATATGTCGATGCAGGCTATCCGCCAATGGGGCGAAAACCACAGCCCGGCCGAGGTGCGCGAGCTGCTGGAGCAGAACCCGTCCTTTGTCTTCTTTAAGCCGGAAGAGTTTGCGCCGGTACGCGGCGCGAGCGCGGTACCGCTGATCGCCAAAGCCTCGGTGGCCGCCGATCGTTCGCTGATCCCGCCGGGCACGGTACTGCTGGCGGAGGTGCCTTTGCTGAACGATAAAGGCAAGTTCAACGGCAAATATGAAATGCGCGTGATGGTGGCGCTCGACGTGGGCGGCGCTATTAAGGGCCAGCACTTTGATATCTATCAGGGTATCGGCGAGCAGGCGGGCCATATGGCAGGCTGGTATAACCACTACGGTCGCGTCTGGGTGCTGAAAGCGGCGCCGGGCGCGGGCGTTTCTCCTTTCTCTATGGCACAAAATGGCAATGCCGGTGCGGCGCTGGTCAGTCGATAATTAAGGTCAACGGGCCGGCGTTTCCGGCCCGTTTCCGACGTTGAGGTAAATCATGAGGGTTCTTTCCGACGCCTGGCTACAGCGCTTTGGCGGCACGGCACGCTTATATGGTCAGTCTGCTCTGCAACTTTTCGCCGACGCGCATATCTGCGTGATCGGCATTGGCGGCGTAGGCTCCTGGGCCGCTGAAGCGCTGGCGCGCACCGGTATCGGCGCCATCACGCTGATCGATATGGACGATGTCTGCGTGACCAATACCAACAGGCAGATCCACGCGCTGAAAGGCACAGTAGGGCAGGCGAAAACCGAGGTAATGGCGCAACGCATCCTGGCCATCAACCCGGAATGCAAAGTGACCTGCGTGGATGACTTTATCACTGCGGAAAATACGGCTGAGCTGATGAGCGGCGGCTTTACCTATGTGATTGACGCCATCGACAGCGTGCGGCCAAAAGCGGCGCTGCTGGCCTGGTGCCGCCGTAATAAAATCCCGCTGGTTACCACCGGCGGCGCAGGCGGTCAGATCGATCCCACGCAGGTCCAGGTGGCGGATCTGGCGAAAACGATTCAGGATCCGCTGGCGGCTAAGTTGCGCGAACGGTTAAAAAGCGATTTCAATATCGTTAAAAACAGCAAGGGCAAGCTGGGTATTGACTGCGTGTTTTCCACCGAGGCGCTGATGTATCCGCAGCCGGACGGTTCCGTTTGCGCTTCACGCAGTACGGCGGAAGGGCCAAAGCGGATGGACTGCGCTTCCGGCTTCGGCGCGGCCACGATGGTCACCGCCACTTTCGGCTTCGTGGCCGTTTCCCACGTGCTGAAAAAAATGATGGCGAAAGCGGCGCGCGGCTGACGCCGCTTCTGATTTGCTTAACCCGCTTCGCTCGCCGCCTTCACTACCGCTGTCGCCAGTGCCGCCAGTCCGGCGCTGCGCGAGGCGCTGAGCTGATCGCGCAGCCCCAGGTCATCAAACAGCGCCAGCGGATCGCTCTGCAATATCTCTTCGGGCAGCTTTCCTTCCACGCTGACCAGCAGCACCGCCAGCAGTCCGCGCACGATGCGGCCTTCGCTGTCGCCGTAAAAGTGCAGGCTGCCGTCGGGCGACTGTCGATGTCCAAGCCAGACGCGGTTTTCACAGCCGCTGAGTTCGATTTCCGCCGTTTTCCACTCCTCCGCCAGTGCGGGCAGCTGTTTTCCCAGCAAAATCAGCTGGCGATAGCGTTCTTCCCACTGCGTAAAGGCGGAAAAAGTCTGTTTTAAGCCGTCGGCGGTAATCAGCGTGCCGAACGGGTGCGGAGCCGGTAAAGTCGTCATAGTTAATCTGCCAAAAGTTCCAGTGCGGTGGTCATGGCGCTGACCAGCGCTTCAACATCGTTAAGCGTATTATAGGGCGCAAAAGAGGCGCGCAGGGTGCCGTTGACGCCAAGTGTCTGTAGCAGCGGCTGGGCGCAGTGCTGGCCGGCGCGCAGCGCGATGCCGCTTTCCGCCAGCAGCGTAACAATATCACTGTGGTGTACGCCCGCGATATCAAAGGCGAGCAGGCTGGAGCCGCTGGCTCGGAAGCTGCGAAAGCCGGGCAGATCCGCCAGCCGCTCTTCCGCCACGTCGGCCAGCCCGCAGCTCCAGCTTTCTGCCGCCGCCATATCCACTGTTTCCAGCCAGCTCAGCGCCGCGCTCAGCCCGATGACGCCCGCTACGTTGGGCGTGCCTGCCTCAAAGCGCCAGGGCACCGCCTGCGGCGTAAAGCCGTCAAAGCTGACGGTGGTCAGCATTTTTCCGCCGCCCTGCCAGGGCTGCATCGCTTCCAGCAGCGCCGTTTTGCTATAGAGCACGCCTGTCCCCATTGGCCCATAAAGCTTATGGGCGGAAAAAGCATAAAAGTCGATATCCAGCGCTGCTACGTCGGGCGGCCGATGCGCCACGCCTTGCGCGCCGTCTATAACCACCTTTGCGCCCGCGCGATGCGCCAGTGCGACGGCCTTGCTTAAATCCGGGCAGCCACCGGTGACGTTGGACATTTGTCCAAGCGCCAGCACCCGCGTACGCGCATTCAGTAAGGTTTCCAGCGTCGCGATGCCGGGCAGCAAATCTTTGCCGATCGGCCACTTCACCACTTTGGCGCCGGTCTGCTCAGCCACCATCAGCCATGGCACCAGATTGGCGTGATGCTCGGCTTCGCTGACGACGATCTCATCGCCTGGCCGCAGGCGTGGTCGAAAATAGCCCTGGGCGATCAGGTTGATCGCTTCCGTGGTGCCTTTGGTCCAGACAATATTGCTGGCGAGCGGGGCATTCAGCAGTCGCGCCACCTGACCACGGGCATTTTCATAGCGGTCGGTTAGCGCACGCGCGGCGGCAAACTGGCTGCGATGCACGGTTCCGGCCCCCTGACTGTAGAACGCCTGGGTGGCTTCAATCACCGCCGCTGGCTTCAGCGTGGTGGCCGCGCTGTCAAGATAGATGCCGGCTTCGTCCAACGCGGGAAACTGCTGGCGAAAATGAACAGGCGAAAATATGCTCATGTTCTCCTCGAATAAGGGTGGATTGATGCGGTTTTTACCGAATCCAACTGAATTACAGGCGCTTTCCTGGCAATGTCTGAAAAGCGAGTTATCCTGATTTATGCAAGGTTTAAACTATTACCCGCAAATAAGCTTTCTCAGGACAGGCAATTTACTCGCTTTTTGCCTCGGGATCGCGCATTGCGGGTGGTTTATCGCATTACTATCTGCAAGGAGATATAAAGATGAAAAAATTTGCTGCTATTATGGCCGCCTGCGCCATGACTTTTGCCCTGGCTGCCTGCTCAAGCAATTATGTTATGCATACCAATGATGGCCGTACCATCGTCGCCGACGGCAAACCCGTAGTAGATGACGATACCGGTATGATCAGCTACAAAGATGCTAACGGCAACAAGCAGCAGATCAACCGTTCAGACGTAAAAGAAATGGTTGAAATGGGCCAGTAAGTTTCAGGCAAAAAAAAGCACCGCAATTTGCGGTGCTATTAAATCTCTATGGACAGACAGGGTAAATCTAAAAGCGGTAGTCGGACTACCCGATCTGCAAAAGGCAGATCAATTGCAAACACAACATCACGACCACAAGCCAAAAGCCTTCTAAAATCCCCGCGCAAGCGCTTCAATTTCAAACTGCTTTTCGTTCCGGCTCAGGAAGTGCGGCAACTATAGGTATTTGCTGGTGCATCCTCAACGGACAAATTATAATGGCTCGGATAAAAAAAACTAATACGTAAAGCTGCGTCAGCGGCCTTATGTCCGAAGCCAACATTCTGTAACCGGTAATCATGTCGAAACGTCTTCCTCCTTTAAATGCCCTGCGCGTATTTGATGCTGCCGCACGTCATCTCAGTTTTACCCGGGCCGCAGAAGAGCTTTTTGTGACCCAGGCGGCGGTAAGCCATCAGATCAAGTCACTGGAGGATTTTCTGGGCCTTAAGCTGTTCCGGCGGCGCAACCGCTCTTTATTGCTTACCGAGGAAGGCCAGAGCTACTACCTGGATATCAAAGAGATTTTCACCGCGCTGAACGACGCTACCCGCAAGCTTCAGGCACGGAGCGCGAAGGGCGCGCTGACCGTCAGCCTGCTGCCCAGCTTTGCGATCCAATGGCTGGTGCCGCGCCTGTCCAGCTTTAACTCAGCTTATCCGGGGATAGACGTGCGTATCCAGGCCGTCGACCGGGAAGAAGAGAAGCTGGCCGATGACGTAGACGTGGCTATTTTCTATGGGCGCGGCAACTGGCCGGGCCTGCGGGTGGAAAAACTTTATGCCGAATATTTGCTGCCTGTCTGTTCACCTTTGCTGCTAACCGGCGATAATCCTCTTAAAACGCCTGCTGATCTGACGCGCTTTACGCTGCTGCATGACGCTTCCCGTCGCGACTGGCAGGCCTATACGCGCCAGCTGGGCGTAAATATCAACGTGCAGCACGGCCCTATTTTCAGCCACAGCGCGATGGTTTTACAGGCGGCTATCCACGGCCAGGGCGTGGCGCTGGCGAACAACGTGATGGCGCAAACGGAGATAGAAGCGGGCAGGCTGGCCTGTCCCTTTAACGACGTGCTGGTAAGTAAAAACGCTTTTTATCTGGTTTGTCATGACAGTCAGGCAGAACTGGGTAAAATAGCCGCCTTTCGTCAGTGGATCCTGGCAAAAGCGGCCAGCGAACAGGAAAAATTCCGCTTCCGCTACGAAAGCTGAACCCTTAATCATGCGTTGCCAGGGCGGCGGCGCGTGCTGTCTCAGAGGATGATAAGAATGTCGAGTCGTGCAATGCTGATTTTTACGGCCATCAGCGGGTTTGTTTTTGTCATGCTGGGCGCATTTGGCGCTCATGTATTAAGCCGGTCACTGGGGCCGGGCGAAATGGCCTGGTTGAAAACCGGCCTGGAGTATCAGGGTTTCCACACGCTGGCGATCCTGGGCCTGGCGGCAGCGATGCGCAGCCGCGCCAATATCTGGTTTTACTGGAGCAGCGCGCTGCTGGCGCTGGGCACCGTACTGTTTAGCGGCAGCCTTTACTGTCTGGCGCTGTCCCATCTTAAGCTTTGGGTTTACGTTACGCCGGTAGGAGGCTTCTGCTTCCTGATTGGCTGGGTTTTAATGTTGATTGGCGCGCTGCGTCTGAAGAAAAGGGCAGAACGCCATGAATAAAGTTTTACTCTATTGCCGTCAGGGCTTTGAAAAAGAGTGCGCGGCGGAGATCACCGCGAAAGCCGCAGCCAGAGAAGTATTTGGCTTTGCGCGCGTAAAGGAAGATTCCGCTTACGTGCTGTTTGAATGCTATCAGCCTGAAGACGCCGAAAAACTGCTGCGCGAGCTGCCTTTCAGCGAGCTGATTTTTTCGCGTCAGATGATCGTTGTGGGCGAGTTGCTGCGCGATTTGCCTCCTGAGGATCGCGTCACGCCGGTGACGGGGATGCTGACCGGCGTAGTGGAAAAGGGCGGCGAGCTGCGGGTTGAAGTGCCGGACACTAACGAGAGCAAAGAGCTGCTGAAATTCTGCCGCAAGTTCACCGTGCCGCTGCGTTCCAGCCTGCGTTCGGCGGGCATCCTGCTGAATTACGAAAGCGACAAGCGTCCCGTGGTGCACGTCTTTTTTATCGCGCCGGGCTACTGCTACGTCGGCTACTCGCTGCCGCAGAACAACTCCCCGTTCTTTATGGGCATTCCACGGCTGAAGTTCCCGTCCGACGCGCCAAGCCGCTCGACGTTAAAGCTGGAAGAAGCGTTTCACGTTTTTGTACCGGCCGACGAATGGGAAGAACGCCTGGGCAGCGGCCTTTATGCGGTCGATTTGGGCGCCTGTCCCGGCGGCTGGACTTATCAGCTGGTGAAGCGCAGCATGATGGTGCACGCCGTTGATAACGGCCCGATGGCGCCGAGCCTGATGGATACCGGGCAGGTTTTCCACCATCGCGAGGACGGCTTTAAATATCGCCCGACGCGCAGCAACATCTACTGGCTGGTATGCGATATGGTGGAAAAACCGGTACGCGTGGCTAACCTGATGGCCGACTGGCTGGTGAACGGCTGGTGCCGTGAAACCATTTTCAACCTCAAGCTGCCGATGAAAAAGCGCTATGAAGAAGTCTCACAAAACCTGGCGATGATCGACGAAAAGCTGAAGGCCAACGGCATCAACGCGCAAATTCAGGCGCGCCAGCTTTATCACGATCGCGAAGAAGTTACCGTGCATATTCGCCGCATCTGGGGCGCGACGCCAGGACGCCGCGACGAGCGCTAAAGAGAGTCCGGGCCGCAGACCGCTGGCAAAAGACAGGCGGCAATGAAGTTGCCGCTATGTCCGTTATCAACGTCAGGCCCGGGACGCGCGCTTGCCTTTACGGCAGCCGCAGATCCTTCAGGTTGCCGGCCAGATGCAGATCGGTTTTCAGTGTCGCCACCTCGCGGCAGAGATGCGCCATCTCCTGCTGCTGCTCCAGCTTCTTGCGCCATTTATCCGCCACTTCCGGCAGCCGCTCGTAAATCGCCGCCAGCGAGCCGTAGGTTTGCAGCAGCTCTGCCGCGCTTTTCGCGCCAATGCCCGCCACGCCTGGGATCTTACTGCTGCTGATACCGGCCAGCCCCCAGTAATCCGTCAGCTGCGCGGGCGCTACGCCAAACTCCTTTTCAATAAACGGCAAATCCAGCCAGCGCTTCTGAAAGTAGTCGCGGATTTGAATATTTGGCGCCAGCAGCTGGCAGTAGCCCTTATCGGTCGACACTATGGTTGCCTGATGGCCGCTGTCGGCAACCTTTACCGCCAGAGTGGCGGCCAGATCGTCCGCCTCTTCGCCCGGCGCGTGCCAGCAGGCCACGCCCGCCGCCTCAAACGCCGCCCGGATCTGCGGCATCTCTGTTTTTAACGTGTCCGGCATGGGCGCGCGTCCGGCTTTATAGTCCGGCAGGCGCTGATGACGCCAGCCTTCGTGGCGATCGTCGTCGTCAAACACCGCCACCGCATGGGTCGGCTTGCTGTGCAGGATAAGCTGTTGCACAGCATGGATACAGGTTTCCTGGCAGGGAGAATCCTGCACGGCGTGGATGCGACGAATCAGATTCAGCGCATCAATAATCAACAGATGAATAGTCATAGTGGATACTGAGCGGCACGGCTGCCGCTCCGCTGAGGGTTACTTAATGATTTCGTAGCAGGGGATGTAGGCCGTTCCCGGCAGCTTCATGCGGTGCTGGGCAACAAATCCCTGTAACAAATCGTCCATGCGGCGCATGATTTCTGCATCGCCGTGTATCTTATACGGGCCTTGTTCCTTAATCGCTTTGATCCCAGGCTCCTTGACGTTGCCCGCCACAATGCCGGAGAACGCGCGGCGCAGCGAGGCCGCCAGCTGTTCGGCAGGCTGATTGGGATAAAGATTAAGATTGGCCATATTTTCGTGCGTGGGCATAAACGGCACCTGCAAATTCGGCGCGATGCGGATTGACCAGTTAAAGCTATAGGCGTCGCCCGTCTCGCGCCGATGCTCTTTCACCTTCGGCATAGCGTTTTTCATCAGGCGCGCCACTTCCGCCGCGTCATCGATAATAATGGTGTAGTGCTGACGCGCGGCTTCGCCCAGCGTGCTGACGATAAACTCATCCAGCACGCGGAAGTAATCGGCGCTCTCTTTCGGGCCGGTGAGGATCAGCGGCAGCACCTGATCGCGGTTCTGCGGATTCATCAGGATGCCCAGCAGATAGAGCAGCTCTTCCGCCGTACCCACGCCGCCCGGGAAAATAATGATGCCGTGGGCGATACGCACAAAGGCTTCCAGACGTTTTTCAATGTCCGGCATGATAATCAGTTCGTTGACCAGCGGATTCGGCGGCTCGGCGGCAATGATCGACGGTTCGGTCAGGCCGATAAAACGGCTCTCTTTGTAACGCTGCTGCGCGTGGCCCACGGCGGCGCCTTTCATCGGCGCTTCCATGACGCCCGGCCCGCAGCCGGTACAGATATTCAGCTCGCGCAGGCCCAGCTGCGAACCGACGTTGCGGCAGTACTGATATTCCACGGCGTTGATCGAGTGGCCGCCCCAGCAAACCACGGTATTCGGCAGCTCGCCGACGTGCAGCGCCCTGGCGTTACGCAGCAGCGAAAACACCAGGTTGGTGATGCGCACCGAGTCATCCACGTCCTGCTGCTGAAAGCCGCTGTCAAACTGACCATTTACAAACAGAATGTCGCGCAGCACGGCAAACAGGTTGGCCTGTAGCGAGCGAATGATGCGACCGTCGACAAAGGCTTCCTCCGGCGGATTAATCAGCTCCAGCTTGACGCCGCGCTCGCGCCGCAGCACGTTGATGTCAAAGTTTTCAAAACGCGACAGCAGTTCATGGCTGCTGTCCGTCTGGCTGCCGGAGTTAAGTACGGCGAGGGAACAGTTGCGGAAGAGTTGGTAAAGGTCGCTGCTGGCGGTGCGCTTCAGCATATCGACTTCCAGTTGAGACAACAGATCCATGGAGCCTAATGGGCTGATATGTGTGATCAAATTAACTCCTTTACACCCGTCCGGGCGGTGGTCGCTCCCCATCAAAAGCCCGCCGGATAAACGGCGAGCGTGACGGCGAAAAAATGTTCCCGGGCACCCGATGCCCGCTTCAGATTAGCCTTCTTCTCAAACAGTTAACAACGTTATCGTGCGTTTATGCGCGACGGTACGCAAAGTGCTACTGGCGTACCAGCCTGGACAGGCCGGGTTTAAATGCGCCGTTGCTGCGCCAGGGATTGATATCCAGGCCGCCGCGACGGGTATAGCGGGCATAAACGCTCAGGCTTTCCGGCTGGCAGAAGCGCAAGATATCATTGAAAATGCGCTCAACGCACTGCTCATGAAATTCGTTATGGTGCCGGAACGACACCAGGTAGCGCAGCAGCGCCTCACGCTGGATACGCGGGCCGCGATAGCTGATTTGCACTGAACCCCAGTCCGGCTGGTTGGTGATCAGACAATTGGACTTCAGCAGATGGCTCACCAGTTTTTCTTCCACTACTTCCGGCTGCGTGGCCTGCTGGAGATAGTCGGTGCTGAAGGTATAGCTGTCGATCTCAATATCCTGCTCGTCAATGCAGTGGCCGCTGAAGTGGCCTATCGGCTGGCCTTCAATTTCCCGCAGCCGGAACAGCGCAACGCTGACCTCGCCCTGCGCGCAGGCGCTGAGGTCGCGCTCCAGCGTCGCCCGGACTTCGCCCCAGTCACCAAAGCGGGTCTGATTAAAGCTGTTAAGATAGAGCTTAAAGCTCTTGGACTCGATCAGGTTAACGCTGTGGGCATCCAGGCTGACTTCGCCAATCGCCACCTGCGGCAGGCCTTTGGCATTCAGCCAGGAGAGTTCGTACAGCGTCCAGATATCGGCGCCGTGGAAGGGCAAACTGTCAGGATAAAGCCCCAGCGGCTCACGGTTCATGCTTCTTGGCACCGCCTGGAGCAAAGAAGGCTGATACTGGTCGTGGTACTCTGTAGGTTTTCCTAACGTCAGGCCGCTCAGCGCCTGATGTGTATCTGAAGACATTGCATTACCTTATAGCCTGATATGACAGGTGAAGTGGTCAATCGTCTGCGGCCGGGAAGGCCCGGGCGACGCAACTAAAAACGTATAGCCTTAGTGTAACTCAGGCACCAGAGAGTGAAAAAAGAATGATTGATGAAACCTCCCGCGCCCTGGCTGATTTTACCCGCAACTATTGCGACCGGTGGGTCAGCGAATGCGGTCATCCGCCCGCCAGCAGCGAGCTGTATGGCGTTCCCTCGCCCTGCGTGCAGCAAACCGTTGGCGATGAGGTCTGGTGGCTACCGCAGCCCTTTACCCTCGCCAAAAACCTGGAAAACGTAGAGCGCGCGCTCGATTTACAAATTCAGCCTGCCGTCGTTGCCTGGTACACCTCGCAGTTTGCAGGCGATATGAAGACGCTGGTCAACGGCCAGCCCTGCACGCTGCTGCAAATATGGAGCGAAGACGATTTCGAGCGTATGCAGGAAAACTTGATCGGCCATCTGGTTATGAAGCGCCGTCTTAAACATTCGCCTACGTTTTTTATTGCTACCACACCATCCGAGCTGGAAATCATTTCCGTATGTAATTTGAGCGGGGAAGTGATTCTGGAAAAGCTGGGTACTAAAAAGCAGACGGTACTGGCCGCGAACCTGGAGCAATTCCTTGTTTCTTTACCGATTATTGATCCCTTAAGGTAAAGCGTCATTTATCTTGTGAGAGATCTCTTACAGAGTCTGTAAGAGATCGCTTTTATATCTTAAGAAAAAAAGGTGTTTTCTCCGGTAAAAGCAAAGCAAATCATAAAGTTGTTATAACGCTTTTCGTAAAAAAACCTGCCGGGGTCAAAAAAAAGTTTTCAGCCTATTGTTTGTCAGGTTCATTAAGGCAAACTTGATCCTGTCGCAAGGGATGGTGGCTTAAGGAACAAGCCGGTCGGCAGACTGAAAGCACCTGTTAAGGACTTCAGATCTGCACAAGATATCTCAGGAGTGAGAAAAAGGGACACCTCCGGGAAGGAGAAACGTACTGCCGGAGAGCGGTAAGCCAGGATGCTCAGGGACATCGCCATTGACGGTGAAAGTGTAGGGAAAACTGCAGGACAAAGTTATCAGGGATGAGCAGGGAGCACTAAAAGTAGCTGGATTGCTGCGAACGAACCGGGAGCACTGTTTTTACAGTGCTCCCTTTTTTTCGTCCATACTTATCCCGTTGTCGGCGGTAATGCTATGCTTGCGACCCTTTAAAACTGACCAGGAGAGCTTAGATGAGCCGGGAACTTGAAATCCGCAATCGCCTGCAGGCTATTGAGCAGGCCTTACATGACGCCGGGCTGTGGCAAAACTGCGCGCCAAACGCCGAGGCGTTTGAAAGCACCGAGCCTTTTTGCGTAGATACCATGATGCCGATCCAGTGGCTACAGTGGGTTTTCCTGCCGCGTATGCAGGCGCTGCTGGATGCGCAGTCTGCTTTGCCGGTAAAGCTGGCTATCGCCCCTTATTATGAAGTGGCGCTGGAAGGTGCTATTCCGGGCCGCGCCAATCTGCTGCACATGCTGAACCAGCTTGATCAACTGTTCGAGCACGACGCCTGATGCTGGAGATCCTTTATCAGGACGAGTGGCTGGTCGCGGTGAATAAACCCTCAGGCTGGCTGGTGCACCGCAGCTGGCTCGACAGGCATGAAAGCGTTTTCGTGATGCAAACCGTGCGCGATCAGATAGGCCAGCACGTATTTACCGTTCATCGGCTCGATCGCCCCACGTCGGGCGTGCTGTTGATGGGCTTATCCAGCGAGGTCGCCCGCCTGCTTTCGCAGCAGTTTGAGCAGCACCAGCTGCAAAAAACCTATCATGCCGTGGTCAGAGGCTGGCTGGATGGCGAAGAAACGCTGGATTACGCATTAACTGAAGAGCTGGATAAGATCGCTGACAGGTTCAGCGAGCAGAATAAGGAACCGCAGCCTGCCGTGACCCACTGGCGCGCGCTGGATAAAGCGGAGCTGCCGGTGCCGGTCAGCCGGTACGATACCTCGCGCTATACGCTGATGGAGCTGAAGCCGCAGACGGGCCGCAAGCACCAGCTGCGTCGGCATATGACCCATCTGCGCCATCCGATTATCGGCGACAGCGCGCACGGCGATCTGCGGCAGAATCGCAGCGCGGCACAGCACTTCGGCATGACGCGGCTGATGCTGCACGCCAGCGAACTGCGGCTGACGCATCCGGTAACGGGCGAGCCTTTGCTGCTGCGCGCGGGTCTGGACTCGGTCTGGCAGGGAATGATGGCGCAGTTTGGCTGGGAAGACGCTCTCCCCAATCTTCCCAGGGTTGAGTTTGCGGCATCTTGCCTGCAGGATAGCGGTTCAGACCAGGCAACGAGGAGATAAGCATGGCGCAAATAGGCATTTTTGTAGGGACGGTTTACGGTAACGCGCTGCTGGTGGCGGAAGAGGCGGAGCCTTTATTGACGGATGCCGGTCATCAGGTGGAAATTTTTGAAGATCCCACGCTTGAACAGTGGCAGCGTTACGCCGACGGCGTGGCATTGGTGATCACCTCGACCACGGCTCAGGGCGATCTGCCGGACAGCATCACGCCGCTGTTTTATGCTATCAAAGACAAGCTGGGCCATCAGCCCACTCTGCGCTACGGCGTGATTGCGCTGGGCGACAGCAACTACGATGATTTCTGCGGCGCGGGGAAAAAGTTCGATGCGTTGTTGCAGGAGCACTCGGCGAAGCGGGTCGGCGATGTACTGCTGATCGATGCTAACGACTATCCGGAGCCTGAAACGCTTTCTTCGCCGTGGGTTGAAGCCTGGCTGAAGCAGCTGGATTAATAGCCGGGCCTTCGCCTTAAAGGGAAGGCCCGCAGCATCAGGTAACCGGTGCCGGATTGAATACCGCCAGCGAGTTACGGATCCCCCAGCGGTCGGACCAGGTTTGTTTCCGGCCGCTGGCGATATCCAGGATCAGCTCAAACAGCCGCCAGCCTACCTGTTCTATGGTTTCCTCGCCCGTCGCAATCGTCCCCGCATTGATATCCATTAAGTCATGCCATCTTTCCGCCAGCGCGTTGCGCGTCGCCATTTTGATTACGGGGATAGCCGCCAGGCCGTAAGGCGTGCCGCGTCCTGTAGTAAACACCTGCAAAGTAATGCCGGAAGCCATCTGCTGCGTGCCGCAGACGAAATCACTGGCGGGTGTGGCGGCATAGATCAGGCCGCGTTTGGTGGGGCGCTGGCCTGGCGACAGCACCTCAACGATAGCGCTGCGGCCCGATTTGGCGATAGAACCCAGCGCCTTCTCCACCACGTTCGCCAGCCCGCCTTTCTTGTTGCCGGGCGAAGGGTTAGCGCTGCGATCGGTTTTGCCCATATTCAGATAGTCATCGTACCAGGCCATCTCTTCCAGCAGCCGCTGGCCGACTTCTTGTGTCGCCACGCGCGGTGTCAGCAGATGCACCGCATCGCGCACTTCGGTCACCTCGGAGAACATCACCGTCGCGCCGCAGCGCACCAGCAGATCGGAAGCGAAACCTACCGCCGGGTTGGCGGTTACGCCGGAAAAGGCATCGCTGCCGCCGCACTGCATACCGACGATCAGTTCCGCTGCCGGTACCGTTTCACGCTGGCGCTGGTTCAGGCGTTGCAGATGGCGTTCGGCAACCTGCAAAATATCGGCAACCATAGATTCAAAGCCAACATGCTTCTCATCCTGTAGGCGCACCACGTCATTATCATCCAGCGAAATCGCCTGTACGTCGGGCGTGCCTTCCAGCAGGCGCTCGGGTTGAAGTTTCTCACAGCCCAGGCCGACAATCATTACTTCGCCGCCGAAGTTGGCGTTCAGCGCCAGGTTGTGAATGGTACGGATCGGCACTACGGCGGCCGGCGCGTTGATCGCCACGCCGCAGCCGTAAAGGTGATTCAGCGCCACCACGCCATCGACGTTAGGATATTTTGGCAGCAATTCACGCTCAATGATTTGCACCACGTAATCGACCACGCCCGCCACGCAATGCACGCTGGTGGTAATCCCCAGCAGGTTACGCGTGCCCACGCTGCGGTCGGCGTTGCGATAGCCTTCAAAGGTGTAGCCTTCAAGCGGCGGCAGGGCGGGCGGCACATTGTTGGCCAGCGGCAGGCTGGCGAGATCCGGCGCTTCCGGCAACACCACCAGCGACTCGTCAATCCAGCCGCCGCGAGGAATATTGCGCACCGCATAACCAATCACTTCGCCATAGCGAATAATATCGCCGCCTTGCGCAATATCATTTAATGCAACTTTATGTCCCTGGGGAATATGTTCTTTTAGTACCAGTCCGCATGAAAAAGTCGTACCAGCCTTTAATCCATTATTATTTACAACAATGGCGACGTTATCGTTTTCATGCACCTTTATATAAAGGGGAAGATCGTTTCTGGAAATGTTCATTGCTCGACAAGTCCTGAGATAAATGAATCGGCACGTTCTTTATTTTAAAGGTGGGTGAGAAGCGTTTTCGGGTGGAATTATTCTGCTGTTGGACAGTATAGAGAGGCTTCAGGCCGAAAACATTATGCAAATGTCCGACATGGCGCGGTAACAATCAGCGTATTTTCAGGCAAGAGTACAGGCGACAGTGAGGAGGCTCACAAAGAAAAAGGGAACGTGACCGCGCCCGCAGAACCCGCTATTTCCGTGAGCCACTCCGCAACGAATTGGGCATATGCAAGAACATCTCTGGGTTTTTCCCGTTTTAATAGTGCTTTTTACCGGTGCTTTACCTGAGTGGCCTCCCTATACTTTTTAACAAACGGGACGAGAGCTTTGAACGTTGTGATTATTCTGCCACTTAATCGCTGTGTTTAACCTGACATCATTCTGATACCCAACGCGATGTGTATGCAGTCCAGAGTGAGTTTGCCTGACCGCTATATTTCAGGAGTGCATCATGGATTCAATCAGCAGTGCTGCGAGCACCGTGCAAAAAAGAACTAATGCTCGCTACTGGATAGTGGTGATGCTATTTATCGTCACCTCATTTAATTATGGCGACCGCGCCACTATCGCTATCGCCGGTTCGGCAATGTCGAAAGACATCGGGCTGGATCCGGTCGGGCTGGGCTATATCTTCTCCGCTTTCTCATGGGCTTACGTAATAGGGCAGATCCCCGGCGGCTGGCTGCTGGACCGGTTCGGCTCAAAGCGCGTCTATTTCTGGAGCATCTTCCTGTGGTCGCTGTTCACGCTGTTGCAGGGCTTTGTCGATCTGCTCAGCGGCTTCAGCATTATCGTCACGCTGTTTATGCTCAGGTTTATGGTCGGCCTGGCGGAAGCGCCTTCTTTTCCCGGCAACAGCCGCATCGTCGCCGCCTGGTTCCCCGCGCAGGAACGCGGCACCGCCGTCGCTATTTTTAACTCGGCGCAGTACTTCGCCACGGTGATCTTCGCGCCGATCATGGGCTGGCTTACCTCCGAAGTCGGCTGGGCGCACGTGTTCTGGTTTATGGGCGGGCTGGGCATCATCATCAGCTTTATCTGGCTCAAAGTGATCCACGATCCGAACGACCATCCGGGCGTCAATAAAGCCGAGCTGGAATATATGGAGCAGGGCGGCGCGCTGATTAATATGGATATGAAAAAAGCCGAGCGTAAGGTCAGCTGGGCGGAGAAAAAAGCGCAGATAAAGCAGCTGATTACCTCAAGAATGATGATAGGTATCTACCTGGGTCAGTACTGCATTAACGCCTTAACCTACTTCTTTATCACCTGGTTCCCGGTTTATCTGGTGCAGGCGCGCGGCATGTCCATTCTGAAGGCCGGCATGGTGGCGTCGATTCCGGCCATCTGCGGTTTCCTGGGCGGCGTGCTGGGCGGCATTATTTCCGACTGGCTGATGCGTAAAACCGGCTCGCTGAATATCGCCCGTAAAACCCCAATCGTTCTCGGCATGCTGCTTTCTATCACCATGGTGGTCTGTAACTACGTCGATACGGAATGGGTGGTGGTGTTCTTTATGGCGCTGGCTTTCTTCGGCAAAGGGATTGGCGCGCTGGGCTGGGCGGTGATGGCGGATACCGCGCCGAAAGAGATCAGCGGGCTTAGCGGCGGGCTGTTCAATATGTTCGGCAACATTTCCGGCATCGTCACGCCGGTGGTGATCGGTTACATCATCGCCACGACCGGCTCCTATAACGGCGCGCTGATTTACGTTTGTATTCATGCGTTTGTCGCGGTAATGAGCTACCTGGTGCTGGTACGCGATATCAAGCGTATTGAACTGAAACCTTTGTAAGGACGAGTTATGACGACGCAAAGCAGCCCGACGATCACCGATATGAAAGTGATCCCGGTAGCGGGATACGACAGCATGTTGCTGAATATCGGCGGCGCGCACGGCGCTTACTTTACCCGCAATATCGTGGTGCTGACCGACAGCGCCGGACACACCGGCGTGGGAGAAGCGCCGGGCGGCGAGACGATTTACCAGACGCTGCTGGATGCCGTCCCCCAGGTCAAAGGGCGGGAAGTCGCCAGGATGAACCGGCTGGTGCAGGAGGTGCATCGGGGCAACCAGTCGGCGGATTTTGATAACTTCGGCAAAGGCGCGTGGACGTTTGAACTGCGCGTCAACGCGGTGGCCGCGCTGGAAGCGGCGCTGCTGGATCTGCTGGGACAGTGCCTGAACGTACCGGTCGCGGAACTGCTGGGGCCGGGCAAACAGCGTGATGAAGTGACGGTGCTGGGGTATCTGTTCTATATCGGCGACCGGGAAAAAACCGATCTTCCTTACCTGAACGGCGAGAACGCCCCGCACGACTGGTATCGCCTGCGTCATCAGAAGGCGATGGACAGCGAGGCCGTGGTGCGGCTGGCGGAAGCCGCGCAGGATAAATATGGCTTCAAGGATTTCAAGCTCAAAGGCGGCGTGCTGCCGGGCGAGCAGGAGATCGACGCGGTGAAAGCGATGAAAAAACGTTTTCCCGAAGCGCGCATCACCGTCGATCCCAACGGTGCCTGGCTGCTTGATGAAGCTATCGCGCTGTGTAAAGACATGCAGGGCATTCTGACCTATGCGGAAGATCCGTGCGGCGCGGAGCAGGGCTTTTCGGGCCGTGAGGTAATGGCGGAATTCCGCCGCGCGACCGGCCTGCCGGTTGCCACCAATATGATCGCCACTAACTGGCGGGAAATGAACCATGCCGTAATGCTGAACGCCGTCGATATTCCGCTGGCCGATCCGCACTTCTGGACGCTGAGCGGTGCGGTGCGTGTCGCCCAGCTGTGCGACGACTGGGGGCTGACCTGGGGCTGCCATTCCAATAACCACTTCGATATTTCGCTGGCGATGTTTACGCACGTGGGCGCCGCCGCGCCGGGCAAGCCGACGGCCATTGATACCCACTGGATCTGGCAGGAAGGCGATCAGCGCCTGACCAAAGAACCTTTGCAGATCCGCAACGGCAAGATCGCCGTGCCGGACGCGCCGGGGCTGGGCATTGAGCTGGACTGGGCGCAAATTGAAAAAGCCCACGCGCTTTATAAAACGCTGCCCGGCGGCGCGCGCAATGATGCCGCCGCCATGCAATACCTGATCCCCGGCTGGACATTCGATCGCAAACGCCCGGCCTTTGGGCGCTGAACCTTACAGAAGGAATACGTTATGAGTCAGGCTACTCCACTGATCACAGAAATGCAGGTCATCCCGGTCGCCGGTCACGACAGCATGTTGCTGAACCTCAGCGGCGCCCACGCGCCATTCTTTACCCGTAATATCGTTATCATTAAAGATAATTCCGGCCACACGGGCGTCGGTGAAATTCCCGGCGGCGAAAAAATTCGCAAGACGCTGGAAGAAGCGGCGGCGCTGCTGGTCGGCCACGGCATTGGCGAATATAAAAATCTGCTGAGCCACGTGCGCAACACCTTTGCCGATCGCGATGCGAGCGGGCGCGGCAACCAGACTTTCGATTTGCGTACCACTATCCACGTGGTGACCGGCATCGAAGCGGCGCTGCTGGACCTGCTGGGCCAGCACCTTGGCGTCAACGTTGCCTCCCTGCTGGGCGATGGGCAGCAGCGCGATCGCGTGGAAATGCTGGGCTATCTCTTTTACGTCGGCGATCGCCGAAAAACCTCGCTGCCTTATCAGAGCCAGCCGGACGACAGCTGCGACTGGTATCGCCTGCGTCATGAAGAGGCGCTGACGCCTGAAACCGTGGTGCGCCTGGCGGAAGCCGCCTATGAAAAATATGGCTTCAACGATTTCAAACTGAAAGGCGGCGTGCTGGCCGGGAGCGAAGAGGCCGAAGCGGTGACCGCGCTGGCGAAGCGTTTTCCCGAGGCGCGCATTACGCTCGATCCTAACGGCGCCTGGTCGCTCAACGAAGCGATCGAGCTGGGCAAGCAGCTGAAAGACGTGCTGGCCTACGCCGAAGATCCTTGCGGCGCGGAGCAGGGCTATTCCGGTCGCGAAGTGATGGCCGAGTTCCGTCGCGCGACGGGCATGCCAACGGCCACCAATATGATTGCCACCGACTGGCGTCAGATGGGGCACACGCTCTCTTTGCAGTCCGTCGACATTCCGCTGGCGGATCCGCACTTCTGGACGATGCAGGGTTCCGTACGCGTTGCGCAGATGTGTCATGACTTCGGCCTGACCTGGGGCTCCCACTCCAATAACCATTTTGACGTTTCGCTGGCGATGTTTACCCACGTTGCGGCGGCGGCACCCGGCAAAATCACCGCTATCGATACCCACTGGATCTGGCAGGAAGGCAACCAGCGCCTGACGCAGCAGCCTTTGCAAATCAAGGGCGGCATGGTACAGGTGCCGGACAGGCCGGGCCTGGGCGTAGAGCTGGATATGGATCGCGTTATGAAAGCGCACGAGCTTTACCTGAAACACGGTCTGGGCGCGCGCGACGACGCGCAGGCTATGCAATTCCTGGTGCCGGACTGGACGTTTGATAACAAACGCCCATGCCTGGTGCGCTAACCCAATTTCTGGAGAAACCGATGAGCTACGTAAATACGCCGAACAGCTTTCGTCAGCGCCTGCTGGCAGGCGAAACCTTAATCGGCAGCTGGTGCGCGCTGGCTAACCCGCTGACCACGGAAGTGTTAGGACTGGCAGGCTTCGACTGGCTGGTGCTGGATGGCGAACATGCGCCGAACGACATCACCACTTTTATTCCGCAGCTGATGGCGCTGAAGGGCAGCGTCAGCGCGCCGGTGGTGCGGCCGCCGACCAACGAGCCGGTCATCATCAAGCGCCTGCTGGATATCGGTTTTTCCAACTTCCTGATCCCGTTTGTCGAAACGGAAGAGGAAGCGGTGCGCGCGGTGGCCTCCACCCGCTATCCGCCGATGGGCATTCGCGGCGTATCGGTTTCGCACCGCAGCAATATGTACGGCACCGTGCCGCAGTACAACACCATCATCAACGACAACATCACCGTGCTGGTGCAGATCGAAACGCAGCAGGGCGTGGATAACATTGACGCTATCGCGGCGGTAGAAGGCGTGGACGGCATTTTCGTCGGGCCGGGCGATCTCTCGGCCGCGCTGGGCTACCTGGGGCAGCCCGCCCATCCGGAAGTGCTGAAGGTGATCAAATATATCTTTGAGCGCGCCAAAGCGGCCGGCAAGCCGAGCGGCATTCTGGCCCCGGTGGAGGCCGATGCCCGCCGCTATCTGGAATGGGGCGCCGGTTTTGTTGCGGTAGGCAGCGATTTAGGCGTATTCCGTGGCGCCACGCAGGCCCTGTGCGATCGCTTTAAAAAATAACCCACTGTTCAGGAGACAAAGATGAAAATCGGATTTATAGGTCTGGGTATCATGGGCAAGCCCATGAGCAAAAACTTAATTAAGGCCGGCTACTCGCTGGTGGTGCGCGATCACAATGCGGAAAGCGTGGCGGAGCTGGTTGCGCTGGGCGCGACGTCCGGCGATTCGGCAAAAGCGGTGGCGGAGCAGAGCGACGTGATTATCACCATGCTGCCCAACTCGCCGCACGTGAAAGAAGTGCTGCTGGGCGAAGGTGGCGTAATCGAAGGCGCGAAGGCGGGCACTATCGTGATCGATATGAGCTCCATCGCGCCGCTGGCGAGCCGTGAAATTCATGAAGCGCTGGCGAAAAAAAGCGTCGCGCTGCTGGATGCGCCGGTCAGCGGCGGCGAACCTAAAGCCATCGACGGCACGCTTTCGGTGATGGTCGGCGGCGACAAAGAGCTGTTCGATAAGTGCTACGATATTATGAAAGCGATGGCAGGCTCGGTGGTTCACACCGGCGAGATTGGCGCGGGCAACGTGACCAAGCTGGCTAACCAGGTGATTGTTGCGTTGAATATCGCGGCAATGGCGGAAGCGCTGACGCTGGCGACCAAAGCGGGCGTCAACCCGGATCTGGTCTACCAGGCGATACGCGGCGGCCTGGCGGGCAGCACGGTGCTGGATGCCAAAGCGCCAATGGTGATGAACCGCAACTTCAAGCCGGGTTTTCGTATCGATCTGCATATTAAAGATCTGGCTAACGCCCTGGATACGTCGCACGGCGTAGGCGCGCAGCTGCCGCTCACGGCGGCGGTAATGGAAATGATGCAGGCGCTGAAAGCTGACGGGCTGGGCACGGCCGATCACAGCGCGCTGGCCTGCTATTACGAAAAACTGGCGAAAGTCGAAATCAAATAGTCCCGTGGTCCGGCCTGCTGATCCAGGCCGGAACCTTCCCGGCCCCGCGCACGGATTAACGTATGAAAATAGTAATCGCACCGGATTCGTATAAAGAAAGCCTGTCGGCTCAGCAGGTCGCCACGCAAATCGAGCAGGGATTCAGGGAAATATTTCCCGAAGCTCAGTATGTCAAACTGCCCGTCGCGGACGGCGGCGAAGGCACGGTCGAGGCGATGGTGGCGGCGACGGGCGGCAAAACCGTACGCCTGCGCGTCACCGGCCCGCTGGGCGAAGAGGTTGACGCCTTTTACGGTCTTTCCGGTGACGACAGCTGCGCCTATATCGAAATGGCGGCGGCCAGCGGGCTGGAACTGGTGCCTGCGGCGCGGCGCGATCCGCTGATCACCACCTCCTTTGGCACCGGCGAACTGATCCGCAGCGCGCTGGATAAGGGCGTACAGCGTTTTATTATCGGCATCGGCGGCAGCGCAACCAATGACGGCGGCGCGGGTATGGTGCAGGCGCTGGGCGCAAAACTGCTCGACAGCCAGGGCAGACAAATCGGTTTAGGCGGCGGCAGGCTTAACGATCTGGCGACGATAGACATCAGCGAACTGGATGCGCGGATCAAAAACTGCCGTTTTGAGGTTGCCTGCGACGTCACCAATCCGCTGCTGGGCGAAGAGGGCGCTTCCGCCGTGTTCGGCCCGCAGAAAGGGGCTACGCCGGAGCTGGTGGAACAGCTGGATAACGCGCTGGCGCACTATGCCCGGATTATCCGGCGGGATCTGGATATCGACGTGCTGTCGATCCCCGGCGGCGGCGCGGCAGGCGGGATGGGCGTGGCGCTGCACGCTTTTTGCGGCGCGGAACTGCGGCGCGGCATTGAAATCGTGACCGAGGCGCTGGGGCTGGACGAGCTGGTGCGGGACGCCACGCTGGTGATCACCGGCGAAGGGCGCATTGACAGCCAGACCATTCACGGCAAAGTGCCGATCGGAGTAGCGAAAGTCGCCAAGCGCTATAACAAGCCGGTTATCGGCATCGCGGGCAGCCTGACCAAAGATGTCGCGGTCGTGCATCAGCACGGTCTGGATGCGGTATTCAGCGTTATTTACAGCATTTGTACGCTGGACGACGCGCTGGAAAATGCGGCGGATAACGTGCGCATGACGGCACGGAACATCGCCGCCGCGCTGGCGATTGGCCAGAAACTTTCCTGACTCGTTCACTCCGTTTTGTTTGCCGTGGCCGGATGGGCAAGCGCGCCCGGTACAGTCTGAGAGCAAACAGGGCTTCTGTAGCAACAAGCCTTTTGCATCGGCCTGCTGCTCCGCTGGTTTTCTCTCAGGCCGGGCCGTTGTGTTTTCCTTGCTGGCGCGACGCCTGGCCTCAGCGTCCCTTGCCCGCTACCCTCGTCAGCTTTTCCTGCGCCAGCCGGGCGACGTTTTGCATCTCGTCCAGTAGTTCAAACAGCTCCGGCTCGACGTCTTCAACGGGCATGCCGCCGCGCAGGCTTTGCTCCAGCTGCTGACACAGCTGCTTCATGCGGGGAACGCCGCTGTAGCTGGCGCTGCCGTGCAGTTTATGAATGATATCGCGCAGCGCCCCGACGTCGCCTTCCGCCATATGGCTTTCAACCTGTTTCTGCACTTCAGGCAGGAAATCCACCAGCATTTGCAGCAGATCGCGCGCCAGATCGGGCTTGTTGGCCGCCTGACGCAGCGCCAGATCCCAGTCCAGAGAGGCAGAAAGCGCGCCCGGCGCGGCAAGAGGCTGCGCTTTGTGCGGCGCATAGCGCAGCAGCAGGTTTTCCAGCCTGGCCTCGTCGATAGGCTTGGCCAGATAATCGTTCATGCCCGCCTTAATCAGCTGCGCTCTTTCGCCATCCAGCGTATGCGCCGTCACGGCGACAATTGGCGTGGAGGCGTGCGCAGGCAGCTCGCGGATCAGCTCGCTGGCACGAATGCCGTCAATTTCCGGCATCTGAATATCCATCAGGATAACGTCCAGCGGCTGGGTTTTCGCCTGCTGGATCGCCATCATCGCGCTGTCGCACAGCACCACCCGTTCAACCTGTTCCTCCAGCAGAGCGCCGATCAGCTTCAGGTTCGCCGGATTGTCATCGACGGCCATCACCGTCAGCGGCAGCTTGTGGCGGCGGGGCAGATCGTTTTCTTCGCGGGTATGGTGATCGAGCAGCACCGGCAGCAGCCGCGACAGCGAAACCGGCTTCAGCAGGCAGGCACTGACGCCTTTATCTTTCAGCTCTTCCGCCCAGGTCTGCATCTGGCAGGGCAGAGCCATAATCACATTATCCGCACGCTCAAGCGCGGGCAGTGCCTGCCAGGGCAGCTGCCGCGAAGGTTCCTGGCTGACCGGCAAACCAATCAGCAGCGTGTCGTAATGCGCCTGCGGCAGCCCGGCAAGCGTTGGGCTATAGCTGACGGCCAACGGCGTGCTGGCCAGCAGCGCCAGCGTGGCCTGCGCGGCGGCCGGATTCGCCTCTATATAAGCCAGCGTTTTGCCTTCCAGACAGGCTACGGCGCGCGGATCCTGAGCGGCATTCGGGTTCAGCGCCAGATTGACGTGAAACCAGAAGGTGGAGCCCTGATTCAACCGGCTATGAAAAGAGATCTCGCCGCCCATTTCGTTAACCAGCTTTTGCGTAATCACCAGCCCCAGGCCGGTGCCGCCATGGCGTCGGGAAATGCTGGCGTCGGCCTGGCGGAAAGCCTGGAACAGCTGCGACTGCTGCTTTTCAGCGATGCCGATGCCGGTATCGTGGATCTGCACCTCAAGGTCAACGCGGTTGTTGCTCTGGGAGCGCTTCTCAATGCAGATATCGATGTTGCCGTGTTCGGTAAACTTAATCGCATTGCCCAACAGGTTGACGATGATTTGCTGTAGGCGTAGCGGATCGCCGATAGTGTTGTCGGGCACGTCGGACTGAATGCTCAGCGTCAGCTCCAGCCCTTTTTCATGTGCGGACGGCGCCAGCAGGACGACGACTTCATCCAGGGTGGCGCGCAGCGGGAACGGGATGGTTTCCAGCACCAGCTTGCCCGCCTCCAGCTTGGAGAAATCCAGCACGTCGTTAATGATGCTCAGCAGGTTGTTGGCCGAACGCTCAATGGTATGCAGATAGTCGCGCTGCGTAATATTCAGCGGCGTTTTCAGCGTCTGGCGGGTAAAGCCAATTACGCCGTTAAGCGGCGTGCGCAGCTCGTGCGACATATTCGCCAGGAACTCCGACTTAATTCGCGCGGCCTCCTGGGCACGTTTTTTAGCCAGATCCAGCTCGACGTTCTGGATCTCCATCTGTTCCAGGGTTTCGCGCAGATCGGACGTCGCCTGATCGATATTTTGCTGCATCTCTTCGTGATAGGCGGTCAGCGACATCGCCATTGAATTAATGCCGTTTTTCAGCATATCCAGCTCGCCGAGCATATGGCCCGTGACGCGGCTGTCCAGCTGGCCGCGTCGAATACGATCGACGGTATTGACCATATCGCGGATCGGGCCGGTGACGTCGCGCATCAGACGATAGGCGAACAGCATGGCCAGGCAAAGGCAGAGCAGCAGCAGCAGGGTGGAAACAAAAACTTCTTTATACTGCTGCAGCCGCACCGACTGCAGATCCAGTTCAATGGCGACATAGCCCAGCGGATTGCCGTTGGGTTTGGCGTCCTCGACCGGCGACTCATCGGGATAATAGCTTTCCGATAAAATGGGCGTGCGCAGAATGACCGAATTGCCCAGCCGCTGATAGCTGAAGGGGGTAGAGAAGGTCGCGTCTGCCGGCAGACGCAGCTTGTCGGCGCTGGCGTGATAGTTGGACGTGACAAAAAGCTGATTCTGCGCGTCGAAAACGGTAATGGCGCGCACGATATCGGAATGGCGACGGTGGAGCAGGCTGACCAGCTGCCGCACCGCCTCTTTGCTGTGGAACGTCATGCCGTATTCGCTGGAAACCGCCAGCGGTTCGATAATATTGATGCCGGCATCCACCAGCTGGCGCTGCAGTTCGTTATAGCGATGCACGATAAAAAACGTGCTCAGCAGCAGCCCAATCATCAGCGTAGGCGCCAGAATCAAGATCATCATTCGTGCCCGCAGGCTGTATTTGGTCATAATTATCCTGTGGCGCCGTCGCCAGTCGAATTAATCCTGATGCTGGTGTAGGCTACGCGGGTTTAACCACTGTCGAGACAAAAGTAATGGCGCAATTCTACTCTGCAAAACGGCGCGTGACGACCCGCCAGATCATGACCGTGACGGTTACTGACCTTGACGGCTCCGGCCAGGGCGTGGCGCACCATCATGGCAAAACGCTGTTTGTCAGCGGTGCGCTGCCCGGCGAGCAGGCGGAAGTAGAAATCGTGGAAGAGAAACGCAGCTGGGCGCGGGCCAGGACGAAGCGCCTTCTGTCGACCAGCCCGGAACGGGTTGCGCCAGCCTGTCCTTACTTTGGCCGCTGCGGCGGCTGCCAGCAGCAGCACGCTTCGCCCGAGCTACAGCAGCGCAGCAAGGCCAAAGCGCTGTCGCGCCTGCTGAGCCAGCAAATTGGCGAGCCGGTGGCGGTGGAGAATATTATCGCCGGCAGCGCGTACGGCTACCGCCGCCGCGCTCGTCTGGGTCTGCACTATCATGCGCGCAGCCAGACGCTGCAAATGGGCTTTCGCCAGGCCGCCTCCAGCGAGCTGGTCGCCATTACGCAATGCCCCGTTTTGAAGCCCGAACTTGATGCACTGCTGCAGCCGTTGCACCAGGTACTAAGCAGCCTGCAGGCCGTAAGAAGGCTGGGCCATGCCGAGCTGGTACTGGCGGACAACGGCCCGCTGCTGGTGCTGCGCCATCTCGATCCGCTCAGCGCGGCGGACAGAGAGAAACTGGAACGGTTTTCGCATAGCCAGCAGGTCGCGCTTTTTCTGGCGCCGGACAGCGAAACGCTGGAGCAGATTGCTGGCGAGATGCCGTTCTATCAGCTCGACGGCCTGACGCTGACGTTCAGCCCGCGCGACTTTATTCAGGTCAACGGCGAGCTGAATCAGCAGATGGTGGCTCAGGCGATGGCGTGGCTGGATTTGCAGCCCACCGACCGCCTGCTGGATCTGTTCTGCGGCATGGGAAACTTTACGCTTCCTTCAGGAAAGCGGGTGGAAAATGTCACCGGTGTGGAGGGGGTTGCAGCATTAGTGGCAAAGGGTGCGTATAATGCGGGCCTGAATAATCTGAATAACATTGCATTTTATCAGCATAACCTGGAAGAAGAAGTGACGGCGCAGCCCTGGGCGGCGGAAGGTTTTAATAAGGTACTGCTGGATCCGGCCCGCGCTGGCGCGGCAGAAGCGATCCCTCACATTATTAAACTTGCGCCGGAAAGCGTGGTCTATGTTTCCTGTAATCCGACTACACTTGCCCGGGACAGCCAGATTTTCCTGGCTGCCGGCTATCGACCAGAAAGGATTACCCTGCTTGATATGTTTCCGCATACCGGGCACGTCGAATCCATGGTGTTATTCAGCCGAAAATAGCTTCCCGGAAGGAGGTTTGGAGAGGATATGGTTGCGGTAAGAAGTGCACATCTGAATACGGCCGGTGAGTTTGCGCTCGACCAGTGGATCACCAGTTTGGGGATCGCGAATCCCCAGTCATGCGAACGACTGGCTGATACCTGGCGCTATTGCGAAGAAACCACCCGCCATCATCCCGATGCGGCGCTCCTGCTCTGGCGCGGCGTCGAAATGGTGGAGATCCTCTCCATGCTCAGCATGGACAGCGAAAGCCTGCGCGCCGCGCTGCTTTTTCCTCTGGCGGACGCGGGCGTGGTGTCCGAAGAGGTGCTGGAAGAAAAGTACGGCAAAGCCATCGTCTCGCTGGTGCACGGCGTACGGGATATGGACGCCATCCGCCAGCTGAAAGCGACCCACAACGACTCTATGGCTTCGGAGCAGGTCGATAACGTCAGGCGCATGCTGCTGGCGATGGTGGAAGATTTCCGCTGCGTGGTAATCAAGCTGGCCGAGCGTATCGCCCATCTGCGCGAGGTGAAGGACGCGCCGGAAGACGAGCGCGTGCTTGCTGCCAAAGAGTGCACCAATATCTATGCGCCGCTTGCTAACCGTTTAGGGATAGGCCAGCTGAAATGGGAGCTGGAGGATTTCTGCTTCCGCTATCTGCACCCGGATGAATACAAACGCATCGCCAAACTGCTGCACGAGCGCCGCATCGACCGCGAGCAGTATATCGACACTTTCGTGCAGTCGCTGCGTGACGAGATCGTCAGGCAGGGCGTCAAAGCGGAAGTGTACGGCCGCCCGAAACATATCTACAGCATCTGGCGCAAGATGCAGAAAAAATCGCTGGCGTTCGACGAGCTGTTTGACGTGCGCGCCGTGCGTATCGTCGCCGAACGTTTGCAGGACTGCTACGGCGCATTGGGGATAGTGCATACGCTTTATCGCCACCTGCCCAGCGAATTTGACGACTACGTCGCCAATCCCAAACCGAACGGCTATCAGTCGATTCATACCGTGGTGCTGGGGCCGAAGGGCAAAACCGTTGAGATCCAGATCCGCACGCGGCAGATGCATGAAGACGCCGAGCTGGGCGTGGCCGCACACTGGAAGTACAAAGAGGGCGGCACGACCGGCAGCGCGCGCGGCGCGTCGGGGCACGAAGAGCGTATCGCCTGGCTGCGTAAGCTGATTGCCTGGCAGGAAGAGATGGCGGACTCCGGCGAAATGCTGGACGAGGTGCGTAGCCAGGTCTTTGACGATCGCGTCTATGTGTTTACGCCTAAAGGCGACGTGGTGGATCTGCCCGCCGGCTCCACGCCGCTGGACTTTGCTTACCATATCCACAGCGATATCGGCCACCGCTGCATCGGCGCGAAAATCGGCGGCCGCATCGTGCCCTTTACCTATCAGCTGCAGATGGGCGATCAAATCGACATCATCACCCAAAAGCAGCCGAACCCAAGCCGCGACTGGCTGAATCCCAACCTGGGCTACGTCACCACCAGCCGTGGGCGATCAAAAATTCACGCCTGGTTCCGTAAGCAGGATCGCGATAAAAATATCGTCGCGGGCAAGCAGATCCTCGATAACGAGCTGGATCACCTGGATATCAGCCTGAAAGAGGCGGAAAAGCTGCTGCTGCCGCGCTATAACGTCAACTCGCTGGACGAGCTGCTGGCCGCTATCGGCGGCGGCGATATTCGTCTGAACCAGATGAGCAACTTCCTGCAATCGAAGCTGAACAAGCCGAGCGCGGAAGAAGAAGATCGCGAGGCGCTGCGCCAGCTGACGCTGAAATCCTCCGTGCCGCGCAGCAAGGAGAGCGGCCGCGTGGTGGTCGAGGGCGTCGGCAACCTGATGCACCATATCGCCCGCTGCTGCCAGCCGATCCCCGGCGACGATATCACCGGCTTTATCACCCAGGGACGCGGCATCTCTATCCACCGCGCCGACTGCGATCAGCTGACCGAGCTGATGTCGCACGCGCCGGAAAGAATTGTCGATGCGGTGTGGGGCGAAAGCTACTCCAGCGGCTACTCGCTGGTGGTGCGCGTCACCGCCAACGATCGCAGCGGCCTGCTGCGCGACATCACGACCATCCTCGCCAACGAGAAGGTCAACGTGCTGGGCGTCTCCAGCAGGAGCGATACCAAAAAGCAGCTGGCGACTATCGATATGGATATCGAAATTTACAATCAGCAGGTGCTGGGCCGCGTGCTGGCCAGGCTGAACCAGGTGCCGGATATCATTGACGCCAGAAGGCTGCATTAATGCCTTCCCCCTGCCCGGACAGGCCTGCTTAGGCGACGACCCTGCAAGCCTGCTGCCTGGTTGCCGTTTTGCGCGCCGGCCGCGTTTATCCCTGTCAGGGGATAGCGCGCTGGCCTGCTGATGACCGAAGCTTTATTCCTTTCCCTGCATGAATTTTGCCTTGCCATGCCGTATAGTCGTTTTTTTCTTCCTTACAAATGGACTCCGTTATGAACGCTATCGATCGCCTGCTGGGCATCATGAAAACCCTGCGCGATCCGCTAGCTGGCTGCCCGTGGGATCGTGAGCAGACCTTTGCCAGCATCGCGCCTTACACCCTTGAAGAAACCTATGAAGTGCTGGACGCCATCAGCCGCGAAGATTTTGACGACCTGCAGGGCGAGCTGGGCGATCTGCTGTTTCAGGTGGTGTTCTATGCGCAGATGGCGCAGGAAGAAGGGCGCTTTGACTTTAATGCCGTTTGCCAGACCATCAGCGACAAGCTGGAGCGTCGCCATCCGCATATCTTTGGCGATGCGCAGGTTCGCGACAGCAAAGAGGTGCTGGTGAACTGGGAAGCGATTAAAACGCAGGAACGTGCCGGTAAAGCGCAGCACTCGGCGCTGGACGATATTCCTCGCGCGCTGCCCGCGCTGATGCGCGCGCACAAAATCCAGAAGCGTTGCAGCAACGTCGGCTTTGACTGGCATACGCTTGGCCCGGTGCTGGACAAAGTTTACGAAGAAATTGATGAAGTGATGCACGAAGCCAAACAGGCGGTCATCGACCAGCAAAAGCTGGAAGAGGAGATTGGCGATCTGCTGTTTGCCACGGTAAATCTCTCGCGCCATCTGGGCAGCAAAGCGGAAACGGCGCTGCAAAAAGCCAACGATAAATTCGAGCGTCGCTTCCGTCAGGTAGAAGAAATTATCGCCGCACAGGGATTGCCAATGCAGGAGGCCACGCTGGAGCAAATGGAGGCCGCCTGGCAGCAGGTGAAGGCGAAGGAATAGCAGGGCCTGAAAAGGGAAAATCTGTTTCTCCCGTCCGTTAGCCCGTCTTTCGCGGCGGGCCAGCGCGCCCCTTTTGTTTTTTTCGCTTTGGTATCCTGGCAGCGGTCGGATTATTCCCTCGTGGCGAATAACTCGCTGACTCGATTCAACAAAAGTGTGATCGCAATCAAATTCAGCACGCAGAGAATCGGGTACTCTCGTGACGGTCAATACGATGGCTGGCACATAACCGGAAACGATTAATTGTGGCATGCAGGGGAATCCCGTATACTGTTTTCCCGTCCTGGTTATTCCATCGTCTTTAAACCTACTTTCTCAGGTTCAGCATGACAACGAACTATATTTTTGTGACCGGCGGGGTCGTATCCTCTCTGGGTAAAGGCATTGCCGCAGCCTCCCTGGCCGCCATTCTTGAAGCACGTGGTCTTAATGTGACCATCATGAAGCTGGACCCGTATATCAACGTGGATCCGGGTACCATGAGCCCTACTCAGCACGGCGAAGTCTTCGTCACCGATGACGGTGCGGAAACGGATCTCGATCTGGGCCACTATGAGCGCTTCATTCGCACCAAAATGAGCCGCCGCAACAACTTCACCACTGGCCGTATCTACTCGGAAGTGCTGCGCAAAGAGCGTCGCGGCGACTATCTGGGCGCGACCATTCAGGTGATCCCGCACATTACCAACGCCATTAAAGAACGCATCATCGAAGGTGGCGAAGGTCACGACGTGGTACTGGTGGAAATCGGCGGCACCGTCGGCGACATCGAATCCCTGCCGTTCCTTGAAGCGATCCGCCAGATGGCGGTTGACGTTGGCCGTGAGCACACCATGTACATGCACCTGACGCTGGTGCCTTATATGGCGGCGGCGGGTGAAGTCAAAACCAAGCCAACCCAGCACTCGGTGAAAGAGCTGCTCTCTATCGGCATCCAGCCTGACGTGCTGATCTGCCGTTCAGACCGCGCCGTGCCGGCCAACGAGCGGGCGAAAATCGCGCTGTTCTGTAACGTGCCGGAAAAAGCGGTTATTTCGCTGAAAGACGTTGATTCTATCTATAAAATTCCGGGTATGCTCAAATCGCAGGGCCTGGATGACTATATCTGCAAGCGCTTCAACCTGAACGCGCCGGAAGCGAACCTGGCCGAATGGGAACAGGTTATCTATGAAGAAGCCAATCCGGGCGGCGAAGTCACCATCGGCATGGTCGGCAAATATGTTGAGCTGCCGGATGCCTATAAGTCGGTGATTGAAGCGCTGAAGCACGGCGGCCTGAAAAACCGCGTAACGGTCAACATCAAGCTGATCGATTCGCAGGATGTGGAAAGCCGTGGCGTAGAAATTCTGAAAGATTTGGATGCTATCCTGATCCCTGGCGGCTTCGGCTACCGTGGCGTGGAAGGCAAGCTGATGACCGCTCGCTACGCGCGTGAAAACAATATTCCTTACCTGGGCATCTGCCTGGGGATGCAGGTCGCGCTGATGGAGTTCGCGCGTAACGTAGCCGGTATGGCGGATGCGAACTCAACGGAATTTGTGCCAGACTGTAAGTACCCGGTCGTGGCGCTGATCACCGAATGGCGCGACGAAGAGGGCAACGTTGAAGTGCGTTCTGAGAAGAGCGATCTGGGCGGCACCATGCGCCTGGGCAGCCAGCAGTGTCAGCTGACGCCGGACAGCCTGGTGCGCCAGCTGTATGGCTCTGACACCATCGTTGAGCGCCATCGCCACCGCTATGAAGTCAACAATATGCTGTTAAAGCAGATTGAAGCGGCCGGATTACGCGTTGCCGGGCGTTCTGGTGACGATCAGCTGGTCGAGATCATTGAGATCCCGAACCATCCGTGGTTTGTTGCGTGTCAGTTCCACCCGGAATTCACCTCAACGCCGCGTGACGGTCATCCACTCTTCGCCGGCTTCGTTAAGGCAGCCAGCGAGCACCAGAAGCGTTTGGCGAAATAAGTAGTTTTCATGGCAGCGCGCGAATTTATACTTGCCAGGTTTTGAGCTGAAGCAAGGCGGCTATCGAGTGGATCCCCGGCGCTTACTTTAGTAAGTGACCGGGGTGAGCCAGCCAGCACCGCTCCGGCTCGAAAGATAAGAACTATTTTCGCGCGTTGTTTGTCTGAGTTTTAAGTTAACTTGTACTGAGGAAAAACTAATGTCCAAAATCGTTAAAGTCATCGGTCGCGAAATCATCGACTCTCGTGGCAACCCGACCGTTGAAGCAGAAGTGCATCTGGAAGGCGGTTTTGTCGGTATGGCGGCCGCACCATCAGGCGCTTCTACCGGTTCCCGTGAAGCGCTGGAACTGCGTGACGGTGACAAATCTCGTTTCCTGGGTAAAGGCGTGACCAAAGCCGTTGCAGCCGTTAACGGCCCAATCGCTGACGCGGTAACCGGCAAAGATGCCAAAGACCAGGCAAACATCGACAAGATCATGATCGATCTTGACGGCACCGAAAACAAATCCAAATTTGGCGCTAACGCCATTCTGGCCGTTTCTCTGGCTGCGGCTAAAGCTGCTGCTGCCGCTAAAGGCATGCCGCTGTATGAGCACATCGCCGAGCTGAACGGCACCCCGGGCAAATTCTCTATGCCGCTGCCAATGATGAACATCATCAACGGCGGTGAGCACGCCGACAACAACGTCGACATTCAGGAATTCATGATCCAGCCAGTAGGCGCGAAAACGCTGAAAGAAGCGATCCGCATGGGTTCTGAAGTGTTCCACACCCTGGCAAAAGTGCTGAAGTCTAAAGGCATGGGCACCGCTGTAGGCGACGAAGGCGGCTATGCGCCAAACCTGGGCTCCAACGCCGAAGCGCTGGCCGTTATCGCGGAAGCGGTAAAAGCAGCAGGCTACGAGCTGGGCAAAGACATCACGCTGGCGATGGACTGTGCGGCCTCTGAATTCTACAAAGACGGCAAATATGTGCTGGCTGGCGAAGGCAACAAAGCCTTCACTTCCGAAGAGTTCACTCACTTCCTGGAAGATCTGACCAAACAGTACCCAATCGTCTCTATCGAAGACGGCCTGGATGAATCCGACTGGGACGGCTTTGCCTATCAGACCAAAGTGCTGGGCGACAAAATCCAGCTGGTGGGCGACGACCTGTTCGTGACCAACACCAAAATCCTGAAAGAAGGTATCGAGAAAGGCATCGCTAACTCCATTCTGATCAAATTCAACCAGATCGGTTCTCTGACCGAAACCCTGGCTGCAATCAAAATGGCGAAAGACGCGGGCTATACCGCAGTGATTTCTCACCGTTCAGGCGAAACCGAAGACGCAACTATTGCCGACCTGGCAGTAGGTACCGCAGCGGGCCAGATCAAAACCGGTTCTATGAGCCGTTCTGACCGTGTTGCCAAGTACAACCAGCTGATCCGTATCGAAGAATCGCTGGGCAGCCGTGCGCCGTTCAACGGTCTGAAAGAAGTTAAAGGTCAGTAAGCTGACGTTTTCCCGGCCTTAAAGGTCGGGATGATCTGAAAGCCCCGTCTCTGGACGGGGCTTTTTTATTGGCTATTTACCGGCCGTCACGCTTAGCCTTTCAGTTCAACCTTCAGGTTTTTGGTGCTGCTGCCCAGGGTGCTCGCATCATCGGAAGGGATAACATAGCCCTTGTCGGCGGCCACATGCTGCCGGTAATAATCCACTACCGCCGCGTCCTGCTGGTTTGAAGTCGTGGATTTTTTCAGGCCATAAACGTTGCCGTCCGCGTCTTTCGCTTTAATGCCGTCGGGCGCGTTTGAAACCAGATCGTCCAGCGTCCCGGAAACCCTGCCGTCGCCCTTCGCGGGGCCAATGGTCATGGCCGCGTTATTGCCTTCGATATAGCTGACGTCGTAATAAGTCTGTCCGCTGCCGCCGTCAAATTTCACCTCGCCCAGCGTCGCGTTGGCGCCGTCGCCTGCGGTGCTGCGGAAATTGCCCGACCAGTTGGCATCAAAGTTCTGCGTTTTGGTTTCGCCCGGTTGCAAGGTGAGATCGTCAGGCCTGGCGCTGCCGTCGGCGTTGGGCGTAAAGGCGATGGTCATGGGCTTGTCGCCTTTGTTTTCAAACGTCAGGCTGTTTTTGGCAGGATCGAGCGCTGTATTGCTGTTTACCGCCTGGCTGCTGCTGGTGGATGAGGCGGCCGTAACGTCAGCGTTTGCGGCCGTTGTGGTCTGCGACGGCGCGGCGGTTCCGTTGGCTAAGGGCGTGGTCGAAGGGCCATTAGCGACCGCTGGCGAGGCGGCGTTGATGCGTTCGGGCGAAGCGTGTGCCTTATTCACCTGCTGCGCCAGCGAATCGATAGCGGACAGCGCCGTCTGTAACAGTTTGCCAATCTGCTGCATAAACTGATTAAACGAAGAGCTGCCCGCGTCATCCTGCCCATTTTTACTCAGCTCCGGCAGATTACTGGTCGCGGGCGAGCCAAAGCTGATGCTGCCCGTGCGCGCGGCCTGCGCGCCGGACTGCTGCTGAGGCGGCTGGAACGCGCTCGACGCCTCGCTGCTGGCATTCAGCAGTACGCGATTCAGTAAACTGCTGATGGGCATGTTCATAGGATTACCTCAGAAAAGAGTGATGAGGTTAGGTGGGATAAAAAGTTGCCGGGTTCCCCCGCACAATGTGATTTGGTTAAAAAGCCGCTATCTGTCATACTTTGCGCCCTTATTTTTACAGTCAATTGAGAGCGTGATGCAGTACCCGATTAATGAAATGTTCCAGACGTTGCAGGGCGAAGGGTTTTATACCGGCGTTCCGGCAATTTTTATCCGCCTGCAGGGATGCCCGGTGGGCTGCAGCTGGTGTGATACCAAACACACCTGGGATAAGCTGGCCGATCGGGAAACCTCGCTGGGCGATATCTTGCTGAAGACGGTGGAAACCGATGCATGGGGCGCGGCGGACGCGGAGGCGTTACTGGCGGTAATTGCGCAGCGCGGCTGGACGGCCCGGCACGTGGTGATTACCGGCGGCGAGCCCTGCATTCACGATCTGACGCCGCTGACCGAAGCGCTGGAGCAGCAGGGCTTCAGCTGCCAGATTGAAACCAGCGGCACGCATCGGGTGCAGTGCAGCGAAAAAACCTGGGTTACCGTTTCGCCTAAGGTCAATATGCGCGGCGGCTATGATGTGCTGAACCAGGCGCTGGTTCGCGCTGATGAAGTGAAGCATCCGGTGGCCCGTCAGCGCGACGTAGAGGCGCTGGACGCCCTGCTGGCGACGCTGAGCGACAGCAAGCCGCGTATCATTGCCCTACAGCCGATCAGCCAGAAAGACGACGCGACCAAACTTTGCATTGAAACCTGCATCGCGCGCAACTGGCGCCTGTCGATGCAGACACACAAATACCTGAATATCGCCTGATAAAAAAAGGCGGCACCGAGGCCGCCTTTTTAGTTAATCCCTGTCATTGTTATCCATAGGCTTCGGCGACCTCTGCCGCCAGAGCATCAGCCTTTGTAAACGCAGCCCGCCGTGCAGGTCTCTTTGATCATCACGGCGCTGAGCAGAGGCAGCGTCGGCTTCATCCGATCCCAGATCCATTTTGCCAGCACTTCGCTGGTCGGGTTTTCCAGCCCTGGGATCTCGTTCAGATAATAGTGATCCAGCCTGTCGTAAAGCGGCCTGAAGGCCGCCTTCAGTTCGGCAAAATCCATGACCCAGCCGGTATGCGCGTCCACTTCGCCGGTGATTTCGAGCCGCACCAGGAAAGAGTGCCCGTGCAGGCGGCCGCATTTATGGCCTTCCGGCACGTTGGGCAGGTGGTGAGCCGCCTCGAATTGGAAATCTTTAAACAGCGTGGTAGCCATATGACAGTCTCGGTTATTTCTCAAAAAAACGGGCGAAGTCTACCTGAAAAAGCCTTTTTTCGCACCCGTTTCCCGGCCAATCCGCACATCCTGGCCCGTAGCAAAAGCGCCTTCTGACTAAGTTCATAATAAACAATAAGTTAATTAACCGGTTTCGCCGCTATCGCTTACTTGTAAAACCGTTTAGTCATTTTGGTTATTTTATATTACCAACCCTTCTTTAAGGGTTATTATGCCAGTCGTTACCCTAACGTTATCTTGCTGTCTTTACGGCCCTGACCACCGATACTGGAACTTTCAACGCAATGACGACTCAGGCACCTCCTGCTTCTCTGCTTCCGCTTAACCCGGAACAGCTTTCCCGCCTTCAGGCGGCAACCGGCGATTTCTCTACCACGCAGCTGGCCTGGCTCTCCGGCTACTTCTGGGGCATGGTCAATCAGGCGCCGGGCGCGGTAACCGCCAGCGCGCCAGCGCCGGTCGAGACACCAACCATTACGCTGCTTTCCGCCTCGCAGACCGGCAACGCCCGTCGCGTCGCCGAGCAGCTGCGCGACGATCTGCTGGCGGCTAAGCTGAACGTGAACCTGGTCAACGCGGGCGACTACAAGTTCAAGCAGATCGCACAGGAGAAGCTGCTGGTCGTGGTTACCTCCACGCAGGGCGAGGGCGAGCCGCCGGAAGAAGCCGTGGCGCTGCATAAGTTTCTGATGTCAAAGAAAGCGCCGAAGCTGGCCGACACCGCTTTCGCGGTCTTTGGTCTGGGCGATACCTCTTATGAGTTCTTCAGCCAGGCCGGCAAAGATTTCGATAACAAGCTGGGCGAGCTGGGCGGCGAACGCCTGCTGGATCGCGTGGATGCCGATGTCGAATACGCGGCCGAAGCGGAACAGTGGCGGAAAAAGATTGTAGAGATCCTGAAGGCGCGCGTGCCGAGCGAATCGCCGGCCGCAGCGGCAGTCACCGCTACCGGCACGGTTAACGAAGTGCTTAGCAGCCCTTACACCAAAGAAGAGCCGCTGACCGCCAGCCTGGCCGTGAATCAGAAGATCACCGGCCGTAACTCGGATAAAGACGTGCGCCATATCGAAATCGACCTGGGCGATTCCGGGCTGCGCTATCAGCCGGGCGACGCGCTGGGCGTCTGGTATGAAAACGATCCTGCGCTGGTGCAGGAGCTGGTCGGGCTACTGTGGCTGAAAGGCAGTGAGCCCGTAGAGGTCAACGGCGCTACGCTGCCGCTCAGCGAAGCGCTGCAAAAGCATTTCGAGCTGACGGTCAATACCACGCAGATCGTCGAGCAGTACGGCAAGCTTAGCCGCGATGAAAATCTGCTGGCCCTGGTCGGCGATAAGAGCCGTTTGCAGCACTATGCGCAGACGACGCCGATCGTGGATATGGTGCGTCAGGCGCCAATCGAGCTGCGCGCCGAACAGCTGACGGCGCTGCTGCGTCCGCTGACGCCGCGTCTTTATTCTATCGCCTCTTCGCAGGCGGAGAGCGAAAGCGAAGTGCACATTACCGTCGGTGCGGTGCGCTATGACATCGATGGCCGCGCGCGCGCGGGCGGCGCTTCCAGCTTCCTGGCGGATCGGCTGGAAGAAGACGGCGAAGTCCGCGTCTTTATTGAACATAACGATAACTTCCGCCTGCCGGCCAATCCCGAAACGCCGGTCATTATGATTGGGCCGGGCACCGGCATCGCGCCGTTCCGCGCCTTTATGCAGCAGCGCGATAACGACGGCGCAGAAGGCAAAAACTGGCTCTTCTTCGGCAATCCGCACTTTACCGAAGATTTCCTGTACCAGGTCGAATGGCAGCGCTACGTGAAAGACGGCCTGCTGACCAATATCGATCTGGCGTGGTCGCGCGATCAGCAGCAAAAAGTTTACGTGCAGGACAAAATTCGCGCCAAAGGGGCGGAAGTGTGGCGCTGGATCCAGCAAGGCGCGCATATTTACGTGTGCGGCGACGCCAACCGTATGGCGAAGGATGTGGAGCAGGCCCTGCTGGAAGTGGTGGCGGAGCATGGCGGTATGGATACGGAAAGCGCCGACGAATTCTTAAGCGAGCTGCGTATCGAGCGCCGCTATCAGCGCGACGTCTACTAGCCGGCCCCGCCGGATATCCGGCGGCACTAACGAATATTAAAGAGAAAGCCTTATGAGCAATGAAAAACATCCTGGCCCGTTGGTGGTTGAAGGCAAGCTGACCGACGCCGAGCGCCTGAAAAAAGAGAGCAACTATCTGCGCGGAACTATCGCGGAAGATTTAGATAACGGCCTGACCGGCGGTTTCACCGGCGACAACTTTCTGCTGATCCGCTTCCACGGCATGTACCAGCAGGACGACCGCGATATTCGCGCCGAGCGCGCCGAGCAGAAGCTGGAGCCGCGTCACGCGATGATGCTGCGCTGCCGTCTGCCGGGCGGCATCATTACGCCGACGCAGTGGCTGGCTATCGATAAGTTCGCGGCGGACAACACGATTTACGGCAGCATTCGTCTGACCAACCGCCAGACCTTCCAGTTTCACGGCATCCTGAAGGGCAACGTCAAGCCTGCTCACCAGATGCTGAGCGAAGTCGGCCTGGATGCGCTGGCAACGGCGAACGACGTGAACCGTAACGTGCTGTGCACCTCGAACCCGATAGAATCCGAGCTGCATCAGGAAGCCTACGAATGGGCGAAAAAACTCTCCGAGCACCTGCTGCCGCAGACCCGCGCCTATGCGGAAATCTGGCTGGATCAGGAAAAGGTCGCCACCACGGATAAAGAGCCGATCCTGGGCGAAACCTATCTGCCGCGTAAGTTTAAAACCACCGTAGTGGTGCCGCCGCATAACGATGTGGATCTGCACGCTAACGATCTGAACTTTATTGCCATTGCCGAGAACGGCAGGCTGGTCGGCTTTAACCTGCTGGTGGGCGGCGGATTGTCTATCGATCACGGCAACAAAGCGACTTACGCGCGCACCGCCAGCGAGTTTGGCTATCTGCCGGTCGAAAAAATCCTCGACGTCGCGGAAGCGGTCGTCACCACGCAGCGCGACTGGGGCAACCGTACCGATCGTAAAAACGCCAAAACCAAGTACACGCTGGAGCGCGTGGGCGTGGAAACCTTTAAGCAGGAAGTGGAGCGCCGCGCCGGCCTGACCTTCGAGCCGATCCGCCCTTATGAATTCACCACGCGCGGCGACCGTTTCGGCTGGGTGAAAGGGATTGATAACAACTGGCATCTGACGCTGTTTATTGAAAATGGCCGCCTGCTGGACTATCCGGGCCGTCCGCTGAAAACCGGCCTGGCCGAAATTGCGAAGGTGCACAAAGGCGACTTCCGCCTGACCGCCAATCAGAACCTGATTGTGGCGGGCGTGCCGGAAGCGCACAAGCCGGCGATCGAAGCGCTGGCCCGCGAGCACGGCCTGATGGAAAACGTCACCGCGCAGCGCGAAAACTCGATGGCCTGCGTGGCGTTCCCGACCTGTCCGCTGGCGATGGCGGAAGCCGAACGTTTTCTGCCGTCGTTCGTGACCCGCGTGGAAGAGCTGATGACGGCGCACGGCGTGGGCGATGAGCATATCGTCCTGCGCGTAACCGGCTGTCCTAACGGCTGCGGCCGCGCGCTGCTGGCCGAGGTCGGCCTGGTCGGCAAAGCGCCGGGGCGCTATAACCTGCATCTGGGCGGCAACCGCATCGGCACGCGCATCCCGCGTATGTACCGTGAAAACATTACCGAAGATGAAATTTTAACCACCCTCGATCATCTGTTGGGTCGCTGGTCAAAAGAACGCGAAGCGGACGAAGGCTTTGGCGATTTCACTATCCGCGCTGGCGTGGTGGAACCTGTTCTCGATCCGGCTCGCGATTTTTGGGCATAACGGAGGCGCGAAATGGCTGTACTCGATCTCTCGGCACTGAATGCACTACCCAAAGTCGAACGCGTAATGGCGCTGGCGGAAATCAACACCAGGCTGGAAAAGCTGTCGGCACAGGATCGCATTATTTGGGCGCTCGAAAATCTGCCCGGCGAGGCGGTGCTTTCTTCCAGCTTTGGCATCCAGGCGGCGGTGAGTCTGCATCTGGTGACCCAGGCGAAGCCGGATATTCCGGTGATCCTGACCGATACCGGCTATCTGTTCCCGGAAACCTATCAGTTTATTGACGAGCTGACCGATAAGCTCGGTCTGAACCTGAAGGTATTCCGCGCCGAACAGAGCGCGGCGTGGCAGGAAGCGCGCTACGGCAAGCTGTGGGAGCAGGGCGTGGAAGGTATCGAACGCTACAACGAGATCAACAAAGTTGAGCCGATGAACCGCGCGCTGGAAACGCTGCATGCGCAGACGTGGTTTGCCGGTCTGCGTCGCGATCAGTCCAGCAGCCGCGCCCATCTGCCGGTGCTGGCTATTCAGCGCGGCGTGTTCAAGGTGCTGCCGATTATCGACTGGGACAACCGCCAGGTTTATCAGTATCTGAAGGAGCACGGCCTGGGCTATCATCCGCTGTGGGATCAGGGCTATCTGTCGGTTGGCGATACGCACACCACGCGGAAGTGGGAGCCGGGCATGGCGGAAGAAGAAACGCGCTTCTTCGGCCTGAAGCGCGAGTGCGGCCTGCACGAATAACGTTAAAGGGCGGAGGTTATCTTCCGCCCTCATTACAAACAAATTATTAAAACCCGCCAATCCTTGTCTTTATTACACATCCATACCCAGCGATAGTTTTCTTTGGCGCCGCTGAAGCAGATATCCAGCAGTTTTCTATAGGTTTGGTACTGCAAGAGCTTACGTAGGTTTATCACTGCTGCGGCTATACTGTCTGACGCACGCTGAACCAGATAAGGTAGTTCGCCGCATAACATGACTTTTTGCTCAGAGGGGAGCAAGGATCCTTGAGGTAAGATTATTTCCCGGCTCTGATGCCCGGAAGTATGGCGTATGCCTTTTGCTATAAGCCAGGATCCGTACTCGCTTATCGTTATTTTCCCAGGCAAAATGAATGCAAGGCCCGCTGGTCATGCCTAACGGGTTGGGCTGTAGATCTTTTACTTTTGTATGACCACTATCGGTAGGAATATAAACAGAACGACCCTGTGCCGCATCCCAATCTCCGCTATGGTAATGCCATACGTCATAAAGCGCATAGATGTCGGCGCCTGCGTAACGCATTCCGTTAGTCTTACACCATGAAGGTTTGTTTCTGCCTTCTTGATCCAGCTCTTCAGCCAGCTGTTGGATAAGATAATCAAACGATGCACGGCTGTTATCATCCATTTGAGGCAAATCCGTTAAAAATATATCGTTGGCTGCTTCACCTGGTATACCTAAAATTTGCTTGCGGTCGCCGTGTTCAAACTGTGGCGCTAATACGATTTCAATTTTCGATGTTGGGGTTATTGCTACCCTTGTTGCAACCATTTTTCTGACTTTCCCTTTCAGAATTTTTTATTATTCTTGCTGGCCACAAGAGCGGCATGAACAGCAATTGAAGCTTTTTTATTGCGAGTGTGAACACGAACGGACTGGTTAAATCCTTTACTGGCGGAATCTGGATCCAGAATGTCTGAATACTCAACGCTCGCATCAATGGCATGATGGCCAGAAGCTACGCTCTGGTTGACCTTCGAGGCGGGCAGTAAAAATTTGGGCTGGGCACGCTCTTCAACCATACGTTCCAGCTCTCTGTGATAGGCCTCTGCCTGTTTCAGCAAGACAGGATCGGACGCATAACGTTTCTCTTCAGCATTTTCTTCAGCCTGAATTTTAAGATATAGCTTGCGCTGCTCCGGCGTTAGCTGTTTCGTTTCAGGTGGATGATATTTCATAGATCCCTCCTTAATTGGCGATTTAATCACCACGATGAGGGTATCGTAGGCTAATTTATTTATGCTAACAATACCTCGCTAAGCAAAGCCTCCATCAGGGATGACGAAAGCTTTATTATGCGAGTCAGCCCTGATTTATTCCCGAAAACCTACAGTCCCACCAGCGCAGAAAAGTCCGCCGAGCCGCGCGTGACGTTCACTTTAGTGACCTCGTAATCCGCCACCTTCTGAAAAGCATCCTCTGCCAGAATACGATCCAGCCGAGCGCGATCGATATCCTTTATCAGGATCACGCCGCCGGTACGCGGATCTTTACGTCCGGCGGCAATAAAGGTGCCGTCGGCAAAGTAAGTATCCAGCCAGGCGATATGCGCATCCAGCGCCGCTTCCACTTCCGGCATCGGGCGGTTATAGGTCAGACTGACAATGTACATGGGCTTCCTTAAGCTTCAGGTTGAGGATTGGCTAACTCGCGGATCAGCGGCAGCAGGATTTTCACGCTGTCGCGCGTGCGGTGCGTGATGCGGCCGGGCAGCCAGCGATCGATCCAGGCAAGGTTATCGCAGCTGGCCTGCTGCTGACAGCTTCCCTGCGGAAAATGCGCGTTACTGGTATGCACCCGATGGCCTTTTTTATCCCAGTTGGCGGCGCGAACGCTCAGCAACGGAATGCCTGCCTTATCAAACGTCTCTACCGCCGGTTCATTTTTCACCGCTTTGCCCAGCGTGGCGGCAGGAATATGCGCCGAGCGCGCCAGCGCCAGCGCCCGATCGCGCGTCTGCCGCGCCACCGGTTCAGGCGTGTTGGTGCCGCTGTTGAACCAGAGCCGGTTGCCCACGAGCAGATCGTTTAGTTTTATCACCAGCAGCGTGTTCTTTTTCTCTTCCGGCTTCATGCGGGCGAGATAATCCTCTTCGCCATGCAGCGCCGAGGCGCTTAGCGCCACAAAGCGCAGGCTGTAGTGCAGCGGCATCGACTGTAAACGCTCCGCCAGCTCCAGCATCACCGCCACCCCGGAAGCGTTATCGTCCGCGCCCTGTAAAGTCAGGCCGCCGCGGTTTTTTTGCCGATCGCTGTCGCTTAGCGGCAGCCAGGTATCGGCCTGCGCCAGAATAACTATCTGCTGCGGGACCTCGCCTGCGCGGGCGGCGATAACCGATGTTGCGATAACGCTGCGATCGCTAACGCGGCCATCCTGTGATTTATAGTGATAGTGCGCCGTAAAATCTCTTTTATTGCTCTCATAGCCCCACTGCTGAAACTGCTGTTGCAGATAGTCGGCGTTTAACATCTCGGCAGGACTGCCAGCCATACGCCCTGGAAAGTAAGTCGCGATATGGCGCAGCTGCTGTTCGGCAAGCTGACCTTCATTGGTCGCGGCGTGAAGCGGGGAAAGCACGCCCAGCGCCAGCAGGGCGCTCAGGCAAAGTCGGGAAAACATGTCACGTCCTTAATCGTCATCCTGTAACGAAACAGCGAAAATATTTTGCTGTCCCAGTATGAAAGTGTGACGGGCTCCGCACAATTACAATCCTTCTGAAAGCCCCTGAAATCGCTCCGCTAAGCACATTTTGTGCGTAGCTTTACCGTAACGTTATTCCATTCGGTAACTACTCATTCCAATTAGTAATTTCATAAGCCTCCGCGGCCGCCCTATAGTCGCGTTAACTTTTTGTTATTTAGCAAGGCTGACGTGGATTATCTTCCCCTTTTTGCAGACATCCGAAACAAACCGGTGCTGGTGGTTGGCGGCGGCGACGTAGCCGCGCGCAAAATCGAACTGCTGCGTCGCGCAGGCGCGCGGGTGCAGATTGCCGCACGCGAACTGTGTGAAGAGCTGACGGCGCTGCAGGAGAGCGGTGAAGTCGAGTGGATTGCTCGCGACTATCAGAGCGCCCAGCTCGACCTGGTCTATTTCGTGATTGCCGCCACCGACGACGGCGAACTGAACAGCCGCGTCTTTGACGATGCCAGCGAGCGCAGGCTGCTGGCTAACGTGGTCGATGACCAGCCTAAATGCTCTTTTATTTTCCCTTCTATTGTCGACCGGTCGCCGCTGGTCGTGGCTATTTCCTCCAGCGGCACGGCGCCCGTACTGGCGCGCCTGCTGCGTGAAAAGCTTGAGTCTCTGTTGCCCGCCCATCTGGGGCAGATGGCCGCGCTGGCCGGCAGCTGGCGCGACAGAGTAAAACAGCGGCTGAGCAAAATGTCAGAGCGCCGCCGCTTTTGGGAAAAGGCGTTTAACGGTCTTTTCGCCAGCCAGGTCGCCTCCGGCAATCTGACGGGCGCGGAACAGACGCTGGCTCGCCAGCTGGACGATCCGGAGGCGAGCCAGGGCGAAATCATCCTGGTGGGCGCGGGGCCTGGCGATGCGGGGTTGCTGACGCTGCGCGGGCTGCAGGTGATGCAGCAGGCGGACGTGGTGCTGTACGACCATCTGGTCAGCGACGAGGTGCTGGATTTAGTCCGACGCGACGCCGACCGCATCTGCGTGGGCAAGCGCGCCAGCGCGCACAGCGTGCCGCAGGAAGAGACTAACCGGATGCTGGTCGAGCTGGCGAAGAAGGGCAAGCGGGTTGTGCGCCTGAAGGGCGGCGATCCCTTTATTTTTGGTCGCGGCGGCGAAGAGCTTCAGGCGGCGGTTGAGGCGGGCATTCCATTTCAGGTGGTGCCGGGCGTGACCGCAGCGGCAGGCGCGACGGCCTATGCCGGCATTCCGCTGACGCATCGCGACCATGCGCAAAGCGTGCTGTTTATCACCGGCCATTGCCGGGCCGACGGCGAAGAGATGGACTGGCCATCGCTTGCCCGAGCGCGGCAGACGCTGGCTATTTATATGGGCACGGTAAAAGCCGCCGAAATCTCGGCGCAGCTTATTGCCCATGGCCGCGACGCGCAAACGCCGGTAGCGGTGATCGGGCGCGGCACGCGTCAGGATCAGCAGGTGCTGACCGGCACGCTACAGGAATTAGAACAACTGGCACAACGTGCGCCAACGCCCGCCCTGTTAGTGATAGGGGAAGTGGTCAACCTGCATCAGCAGCTGGCGTGGTTTCAACATTCAGCGCAGCGGGCGTCCGCCGTTGTGAATTTGGCTTGAGGAAAAGTTATGGATCAAAAACGACTCACCCACCTGCGTCAACTGGAAGCGGAAAGTATCCATATCATCCGTGAAGTGGCGGCAGAGTTCGGCAATCCGGTCATGATGTACTCTATCGGCAAAGACTCTTCGGTGATGCTGCACCTGGCGCGTAAAGCGTTCTATCCGGGCACGCTGCCTTTCCCGCTGCTGCACGTGGATACCGGCTGGAAATTTCGTGAAATGTACGAATTCCGCGACCGTACGGTAAAAGAGATTGGCGCCGAGCTGCTGGTGCATAAAAACCCGGAAGGCGTGGCGATGGGCATCAATCCCTTCGTGCACGGCAGCGCCAAGCACACCGACATTATGAAAACCGAAGGGCTGAAGCAGGCGCTGAACAAATACGGCTTTGATGCCGCGTTCGGCGGCGCGCGTCGCGACGAGGAAAAATCCCGCGCGAAAGAGCGTATCTACTCCTTCCGTGACCGTTTCCACCGCTGGGATCCGAAAAACCAGCGTCCTGAGCTGTGGCACAACTACAACGGCCAGATCAATAAAGGCGAAAGCATTCGCGTTTTCCCGCTCTCTAACTGGACCGAGCTGGATATCTGGCAATATATCTTCCTGGAAAATATCGACATTGTTCCACTGTATCTGGCCGCTAAGCGTCCGGTACTGGAACGCGACGGCATGTTGATGATGATTGACGACGACCGTATCGATTTACAGCCTGGCGAGAAGATTGAGGAGCGGATGGTGCGTTTCCGTACGCTGGGCTGCTGGCCGCTAACCGGCGCGGTGGAATCTGAAGCGCAGACGCTGCCTTCGATCATCGAAGAGATGCTGGTTTCAACCACCAGCGAACGTCAGGGGCGCGTGATCGACCGCGATCAGTCCGGCTCGATGGAGCTGAAGAAACGCCAGGGTTATTTCTAAGGAGCCGAGATGAACAACGTCATTGCACAACAAATTGCCGACCAGGGCGGCGTGGAAGCCTGGCTGCACGCTCAGCAGCACAAAAGCCTGCTGCGTTTTCTGACCTGCGGCAGCGTCGACGACGGCAAAAGCACGCTGATTGGCCGCCTGCTGCACGACACGCGCCAGATTTATGAAGATCAGCTCTCTTCGCTGCACAACGACAGCAAGCGTCACGGTACCCAGGGCGAGAAACTGGATCTGGCGCTGCTGGTGGACGGCCTGCAGGCCGAGCGGGAACAGGGCATCACCATCGACGTGGCCTACCGCTATTTCTCCACTGAAAAGCGCAAATTTATTATTGCCGACACGCCGGGGCACGAGCAGTACACCCGCAATATGGCGACAGGCGCATCAACCTGCGACCTGGCCATTCTGCTGATCGACGCCCGTAAAGGCGTGCTGGATCAGACGCGTCGTCACAGCTTTATCTCCACGCTGCTGGGCATCAAGCACCTGGTGGTGGCTATTAATAAGATGGATCTGGTCGAGTACAGCGAAGAGAAGTTCGAGCAAATCAAACAGGACTATCTGGATTTTGCCGAACAGCTGCCGAACGATCTGGATATCCGCTTTGTGCCGCTGTCGGCGCTGGAAGGGGAAAACGTCGCTTCCGCGAGCGAGGCGATGGGCTGGTACACCGGTCCGACGCTGCTGGACGTGTTGGAAACCGTCGAGGTCAAGCGCGTGGTGGAACAGCAGCCGATGCGCTTCCCGGTGCAGTACGTCAACCGACCTAACCTGGATTTCCGCGGCTATGCGGGCACCCTGGCGTCGGGAACGGTACAGGTCGGCCAGCGCGTGAAGGTGCTGCCATCCGGCGTGGAATCTTCCATCGCCCGCATCGTGACTTTTGACGGCGATTTGCAGGCAGCGCAGGCCGGCGAAGCGATTACGCTGGTGCTGAAGGACGAAATCGATATCAGCCGCGGCGATCTGCTGGTAGATGCCAGTACAGAGCTGAAGCCCGTGCAGGCCGCCAGCGTGGACGTGGTATGGATGGCGGAACAGCCGCTGGCGCCGGGTCAGAGCTTCGATATTAAAATCGCCGGCAAGAAAACCCGCGCGCGCGTCGAAAAAATTCAGTATCAGGTGGAAATCAACAGCCTGGCCCAGCGTCAGGTGGAAAACCTGCCGCTGAACGGCATCGGTCTGGTGGATCTGACCTTTGACGAGCCGATGGTGCTGGATAAATACCAGCAGAATCCGGTTACCGGCGGCATGATCTTTATTGACCGTCTGAGCAACGTTACCGTCGGCGCAGGCATGATCCGCGAACCGAACGAGGAAGCGGCGCAGGCGACCGGTGATTTCAGCGCTTTTGAACTGGAATTTAACGCGCTGGTGCGTCGCCACTTCCCGCACTGGGGCGCTCGCGATATTTCAGGCGGTCAATAATGGCCGCTCACGATGAAAACGTCGTCTGGCATGCGCACGCGGTAACGCGTGCGGAGCGCGAGCAGCTGCACGGTCATCAGGGCGCGGTGCTGTGGTTTACGGGGCTTTCCGGCTCCGGTAAATCCACCGTGGCGGGCGCGCTGGAGCAGGCGCTGCATCAGCTTGGCGTCAGCACCTATCTGCTGGATGGCGACAACGTGCGTCACGGCCTCTGCCGCGATCTGGGCTTCAGCGACGCCGATCGTAAAGAGAATATCCGGCGCGTCGGCGAAGTCGCAAAGCTGATGGTCGATGCGGGCCTGATCGTTCTGAGCGCCTTTATCTCTCCGCATCGGGAAGAGCGGCAGATGGTGCGCGACATGGTTGGGGAAGGGCGCTTTATTGAAGTCTTTGTCGACACGCCGCTGGCTATCTGCGAAGCGCGCGATCCCAAAGGCCTGTATAAAAAAGCGCGGGCCGGCGAGCTGCGTAATTTCACCGGCATTGACGCCGTTTATGAAGCGCCGGAACGTCCGGAAATCCGCCTGGATGGCGAACAATTGGTAACAAATTTACGGGTTCAAGTGTTAGATCTGCTGCGTGACCGCGATATTATCAAAGCCTGAGATAGCCGCGGCAAAACGCCTCAGAGCGGGCCGTATTACGCGTCAACAGGATACTTATGCATAACGTTACGCCCATGCTGGCCCGCAAAGATGACGGTCAGGAAGAGTCTTCCTGGTCGTTTCCCGGTGGAGTGGCAGGCTTTGCCTGCTACTGGTTCGCGCTCGCGATCCCTTTTATGCTTTACGGCTCTAACACGCTGTTCTTCTTCCTCTATACCTGGCCCTTCTTTCTCGCGCTGCTGCCCGTTTCCGTTCTGGTCGGTATTATCGCCAGCGTGCTGCTGCGCGGCCATCTGATTTGGACGCTGCTGCTCACCGTCGTGGTGGTTATAGGCCTTTTCTGGCTGCTGTTTACGCTGCTGAGCGGTTGGTAATCGCCCTCATTGTGGTAAGGTTTGCCCGCCCGTGGGCAAAATCTGATGTCTGAATGCGCCCGGTGGTAACAGAAGGTTGCCTGACGACGCTGTTTAGCCCCGTGGAACGCTCACCGATTCGCCAAACGGCGGCTATTTCAAGGCCGCAGTGGAGTCGGGAGAAAAGTTATGGGATGATTGAGCCGTTTTTCAGGGGGCGGGGATGGGAAAACTTACGCTGCTGTTACTTGTACTACTCGGCTGGCTGCAATATTCGCTCTGGCTGGGCAAGAACGGCCTACATGACTATACGCGCGTTAACGACGATGTTGCGGTGCAGCAGAGCAGTAACGCCAAATTAAAAGCGCGCAACGATCGGCTGTTTGCGGAAATCGATGACCTGAATGGCGGTTCCGAAGCTATCGAAGAACGCGCGCGCAATGAGCTGGGCATGATCAAGCCCGGTGAGACCTTCTATCGCCTTGTGCCGGATCGCAGTAAAAACGCGCAGGCCAATCAACAACGATAAAACATGACTATCGCAGGTACTGAGGTGATTGCCGTTGTGCCCGCTGCCGGTGTCGGCAGCCGGATGCAGGCGGCCTGTCCTAAGCAATATCTTCGCATTAACGGCAAGAGCGTGCTTGAGCACGCCATTGACGGCCTGCTGGCGCATCCGCAGGTCAATCAGATTATCGTGGCTATCACGCCAGAAGATCCCTGGTTCTTTACGCTGCCGGTCGCTAAGGATCCTCGCGTGCGCTGGGTCGCCGGCGGCAAAGAACGAGCCGACTCGGTGCTGGCCGGTCTGCAAGCCGCGCCAGAGGCCCGTTGGGTGCTGGTGCACGACGCGGCGCGTCCCTGTCTGCATCCCGACGATTTACACCGCCTGCTGGCGATCACCGCGACCAGCCGCATCGGCGGCATTTTGGCCGCGCCCGTGCGTGACACCATGAAGCGCGCGGAACCCGGCTCGCCGGCAATTGCCCATACGGTGGAGCGGGAGGCGCTCTGGCACGCGCTGACGCCGCAGCTGTTTCCGCTGGAGCTGTTGCGTCACTGTCTGCAGCGGGCGCTGCAGGAAGGCGCGTCCATCACGGACGAGGCCTCCGCGCTGGAATATTGCGGCTATCATCCCGAACTGATCGTCGGCCGCAGCGACAATATCAAGGTGACGCGACCGGAAGATCTGGCGCTGGCCGCTTTTTACCTGACTCAATTACATAATAAGGAGAGCGCATAATGCGTATCGGCCACGGTTTTGATGTACACGCGTTTGGCGGCGAAGGCCCGCTGATTATTGGCGGCGTGCGAATTCCTTATGAGAAAGGGCTGCTGGCCCATTCCGACGGCGACGTGGCGCTTCATGCGCTGACCGATGCGCTGCTGGGCGCGGCGGCGCTGGGCGATATCGGCAAGCTTTTCCCCGATACCGACGCGGCTTATAAAGGGGCAGACAGCCGCGAGCTGCTGCGTGAAGCCTGGCGCCAGATTGAGAAAAAAGGCTATCGCGTTGGTAACGTCGACGTGACTATTATCGCCCAGGCACCGAAAATGCTGCCGCACGTGCCGCAGATGCGCATTCATATCGCGGAAGATCTGGGCATCCATATGGACTGCGTCAATGTGAAAGCGACCACCACTGAAAAGCTGGGCTTTACCGGCCGTGGCGAGGGCATCGCCTGTGAAGCCGTTGCGCTGCTGATCAAGGCTGACGCTTAATGACCGCCTGGCTTTATGGGCAGCCCGCCGCCAGCGGCGTGGTCAAAGCGAACCCGGAAGATTTCGTGGTGATCGAAGATCTGGGCTACCGTCCGGACGGCGACGGTGAGCAGGTGCTGGTGCGCATTCGTAAAAACGGCTGCAATACCCGCTTTGTGGCCGAGGCGCTGGCAAAGTTCGCTAAAATTCATCCGCGCGACGTCAGCTTTGCCGGCATGAAAGATCGTCACGCCGTGACCGAGCAGTGGTTCTGCCTGCGCGTGCCCGGCAAAGAGACGCCGGATTTTACCGCTTTTCAGCTGGAAGGCTGTGAAGTGCTGGAGAGCGCGCGGCATCGTCGTAAGCTGCGTACCGGCGCGCTACAGGGCAATGCCTTTACGCTTATCCTGCGTCAGATTTCCGACCGGGCGTCCGTTGAGCAGCGTCTGCAGCAGATAGCGCAGGGCGGTTTCCCGAACTATTTTGGCGAGCAGCGCTTTGGCCATGCCAACAACAACCTGATTATGGCGCAGCGCTGGGCGGCGGATGAGATCCGCGTGCGCGAGCGCAACAAGCGCAGCTTTTTACTTTCCGCCGCGCGCAGCGCGCTGTTTAATCAGGTCGTCAGCGATCGCCTGAGTAAAATGGGATCGCTGACCCGCGTGATGCCGGGCGATGCGTTGCAGCTTACCGGACGCGGCAGCTGGTTTGTGGCCGCCGAAGAAGAGCTGCCTGGGCTGCAGGCGCGCACGGAGAATAACGAGCTGCGCGTGACGGCACCGCTGCCGGGCAGCGGCGATCCGGGCACCCAGGGCGAGGCGCTGGCGTTTGAGCAGCAAAGCCTGGCGCACGAAACGGCGCTGATTGCGCTGCTGGCGCGCGAGCGCGTAGAGGCGGCTCGCCGCGCCGCGCTGGTGGTGCCGCGTGATTTGCGCTGGAGCTGGTGGGATGATGTCACCGTCGAGCTTTCCTTCTGGCTGCCGGCGGGCAGTTTTGCCACCAGCCTGGTGCGCGAACTGCTTAACCAGCCGGACGGCGAGGCGGACGTAGCGGAATAGGCGCAAAAGGCGCGCCCCGGCGGCGGTCGGGGATGATATGATACCCAACAGATTGAAAAGAAGGGGTTAAATTCCAGATGCGAATATTGCTGAGTAATGATGACGGTATCCACGCGCCGGGTATTCAGACGCTGGCGGCCGCGCTGCGCGAGTTTGCAGAGGTGCAGGTGGTGGCGCCGGATCGCAACCGCAGCGGCGCATCTAACTCGCTGACGCTGGAAACGCCGCTCCGTACCTTCAGCTATCCCAACGGCGATATTGCGGTACAGATGGGTACGCCAACCGATTGTGTCTATTTGGGCGTGAACGCGCTGATGCGCCCCAAACCGGATATCGTCGTTTCCGGCATTAATGCGGGAGCGAACCTGGGCGACGACGTCATCTATTCCGGCACCGTGGCGGCGGCGATGGAAGGGCGCCATCTGGGCCTGCCCGCGCTGGCCGTCTCGCTGGACGGGCATCAGCATTACGACACCGCCGCCGCCGTAACCTGTTCTCTGCTGAGGGCGCTGCAGCGCGAGCCGTTGCGCACCGGCCGGATCCTGAACATCAACGTGCCGGATTTACCGCTCAGCGAAATTAAAGGTATCCGCATGACCCGCTGCGGCAGCCGTCATCCCAGCGATCAGGCTATCCCGCTACAGGATCCGCGCGGCCATACGCTGTACTGGATTGGCCCGCCGGGTGAAAAGTTCGACGCCGGTCCCGATACGGACTTTGCCGCCGTCGAAGAAGGTTACGTGTCGGTAACCGCGCTGCATGTCGATCTCACCGCGCATGGCGCGCAGGAGGTCGTTGCTTCATGGTTAGCCAGTTCGGGAGTTGAAAACGAATGGTAAACCGCCGCATTGAAACGCTGCTGGACCAGCTGCGCCAGCAGGGCATTACGGATGAAGCCTTGCTGAAGGCGATTGAAGCGGTGCCGCGCGAGCGTTTCGTTGATGAAGCTTTCGAGCATAAAGCCTGGGACAATACGGCGCTGCCGATTGGCTCCGGGCAAACCATTTCCCAACCCTATATCGTGGCGAAAATGACCTCGCTGCTGGCGTTGAAACCCGAGTCGCGCGTGCTGGAGATCGGCACCGGTTCGGGCTATCAAACCGCTATCCTCGCGCATCTTGTCGGGCATGTTTGCTCCGTCGAACGTATCAAAGGCCTGCAATGGCAGGCGAAACGGCGGCTGAAGCAGCTCGATCTGCACAATGTTTCCACCCGTCACGGCGATGGCTGGCAGGGCTGGCCGGCGCGCGGCCCTTTCGATGCGATTATCGTTACCGCTGCGCCGCCGGAGATCCCTGTCGAGCTGATGAACCAGCTTGATGAGGGCGGCATCATGGTGCTGCCGGTCGGCGACGAACAGCAGCAGCTCAAGCGCATCACCCGTAAAAACGGCGAATTTCTGGTGGAAACCATTGAGCCGGTGCGATTTGTGCCGCTGGTGCAGGGCGATCTGGCCTGAGCGCCCGGCCAATTGTACGCATCTGTTAATGGCTTCTATCTGTTAATGGCACGTGACGGCCGATATTGTTACTATTCAATCTATTCAGAATTTAATGCTGCTGGCGCAGGTTTAGCCGAGCGCGGCCGCACAGTTTTGCCGTAGCGGGGGATATAAATGAGCACGGGAAGCCCGGTAGTAAAATTACGCCGTATTGCGGCGGTTTCACTCGTTGGTTTTTGGTTAGCTGGCTGTTCCAGCGATAACGCACAGGCGCCAATCAGCTCGGTAGGCGGCAATGGCAGCGCCAACAGCGGCGGGGGATTAATCAGCCAGCCACCGCCGATCGTTTCCGGTTCTGGCCGCGCCGCGCCCGCAGCGAGCGGCGGCAGAAGTGAAAATGTTGTTACGCAAAATGGGCGTATCATCTATAACCGCTCGTATGGGAATATTCCGAAAGGTAGCTACAGCGGCGAAACTTACACCGTTAAACGCGGCGATACGCTGTTCTATATTGCCTGGATTACCGGCAACGATTTCCGTGATTTAGCCGAACGAAATAACGTCTCTGCGCCTTACAGCCTCAATGTGGGCCAGCAGTTGCAGGTTAGTAACGGCTCCGGCGGCACCCTGACCGGCGGCAATGCCATCACCGCAGCGGATGCAACGGCGGGCGGCGTGCCCACTCAGCCGACCACTGCGCAAATGAAGAGCACAACGGTTGCACGTCAGCCGGTTATTACGTATTCTGAGGATTCAGGTAAACCAAGTGAAGGCAAAATGTTACCTTCAGCCGGTACAAATACTGTCGCAACGACGACAGCGCCGGTAAGTGCTCCGACCGTCAGCAGCACAACGAATAGCTCTACTCCGGTAGGCAGCTGGCGTTGGCCGACCGACGGGAAGATTATCGATAACTTTTCTGCTTCCGAAGGCGGCAACAAAGGTATCGATATCGCGGGATCGCGAGGACAGCCCGTTGTATCAACCGCCTCAGGGCGCGTTGTGTATGCCGGGAATGCGCTGCGCGGTTATGGCAACTTGATTATCATCAAACATAATGATGACTACCTGAGTGCATATGCCCATAACGACACGATGCTGGTCCGCGAGCAGCAGGAAGTAAAAGCGGGTCAGAAGATTGCGACAATGGGCAGTACCGGCACCAGTTCGGTTAGATTGCATTTTGAAATTCGTTACAAGGGGAAATCCGTAAACCCGTTGCGCTATTTGCCGCAGCGATAAACCGGCAGAACCCTGGTTGTTCTGCCCTGGGATCACGGGTAGGAGCCGCTAATGAGCCAGAATACGCTGAAAGTTAATGAGTTACATGAAGACGCGGAATTCGACGAAAACGGAGCTGAGATTTTTGATGAGAAGGCTCTTGTCGGAAATGAACCTGCTGATAACGATATAGCTGAAGAAGAGCTGTTGTCACAAGGCGCTACACAACGTGTTTTGGATGCGACGCAGCTCTACCTGGGGGAGATCGGTTATTCACCGCTCCTTACGGCAGAGGAAGAAGTTTTCTTCGCTCGTCGTGCTCTGCGTGGTGACATTCCGTCTCGTCGCCGCATGATTGAAAGTAACTTACGTCTGGTAGTGAAGATCGCCCGTCGTTACAGCAATCGTGGTCTGGCTTTGCTGGATCTGATTGAAGAAGGTAACCTGGGCCTGATCCGCGCGGTAGAGAAATTTGACCCTGAACGTGGGTTCCGTTTCTCTACTTACGCTACCTGGTGGATCCGTCAGACGATTGAACGGGCGATCATGAATCAAACCCGTACCATCCGTCTGCCAATCCACATTGTTAAAGAGCTGAACGTCTATCTGCGTACCGCCCGCGAACTGGCCCACAAGCTGGATCACGAGCCAAGCGCGGAAGAAATTGCCGAACAGCTGGACAAACCCGTTGATGACGTCAGCCGTATGCTGCGCCTCAACGAACGCATCACGTCAGTTGACACGCCGTTAGGCGGAGATTCTGAGAAAGCGCTGCTGGATATCCTGGCCGACGAGAAAGACAACGGTCCGGAAGATACCACCCAGGACGATGACATGAAGCAGAGCATCGTCAAGTGGCTGTTCGAACTGAACGCCAAACAGCGTGAAGTGCTGGCGCGTCGTTTCGGCCTGTTAGGCTACGAAGCGGCAACGTTAGAAGATGTGGGTCGCGAAATCGGTCTGACCCGTGAACGTGTTCGCCAGATTCAGGTTGAAGGTCTTCGTCGTCTGCGGGAAATTTTGCAGGCTCAGGGACTGAACATTGAAGCCTTGTTTCGCGAATAATGCGGGCGCTTAAAGAGTGAAAGCGAAAAGCGGTGGTGCAAACCACCGCTTTTTTATTGCCTGTAAATCAGACAACTTCCTTAACTTTCTCTTTTGCGTCGGATTTCACATCCTGCATCGCATAGGTATCCATCACCGCGCCTTTATAAGCGCTCATCAACATCTGCATCGGCGTAACTTTGCCGGTCAACAGCCCTTGCGCCATGCCTTTTAGCGCGTCAAACGCGGTTTTCACGCCGCCCACGATGCCGCCTTTGATCACATCCCACGGATTGGTACTTTCTGCGCGACCCATCCCGGTCAGCACGTTGCTGAGTCCAGGAATAAAGGCCAGCGCCTTGCCCAGCTTCAGGCAAATGCCCTGAAAACCGCTTTTATTGGTGCCGTTCAGGTTGACCATTTCGTCGTTGGTGGTGGTTAAACGGCCGTCTTTGGGAAAGGCTTTATCCAGTCCCTGTTCCGCCACGTCTTTGACGATCGCCGCTTCCGTCCCGTGACGGGCATCGCCACTTTTGGTAAGGCCTTCGATTTTGCCGTTAGTGGAGATTTTACCGCGATCGCCGCCTTCCCGGTTATCCAGCGCCTTAACGTTATTTAAAAAGTACGACATGTTTTTGGCGGCCAGCGCCCGGCTTTTCTCGTCCGGGTTATTGGCCGTCCAGTCGCCGAACTGCTTTTTCAGCTCGCTCTGCTTGATATCTTTCTGATTGCCCAGGTTTTTCAACACCGGGTTCTCGTTGATGATTTGATCGGCGGTGCGGTTGTCGCCATCCATGTTTTTAAACAGCGTGCTGCTGGAAGGCGGAACGCTGGTGTCCTTTTCGCTGGCTGGCATCGTCTGCCCGCCGGCGTTCGCATCGGCAGTCCCGGTTGCGCCTGTGGCCGTCGCACCCAGCGAAGAGAGCAGCTCCTTAAGCTGAGACAGCGCGCTGCTGAGTTGCGTATCGGTTGTGCTGCTGTTGCCGGACGACTGCTGGCTCTCCTGGCTTTGTTTAAGCAGTTTGGTAATGCTGTCGAGCAGCATTTGCAGCTGCGACATCACGTTCTGCGTGTTTTTGGCGGAAGGGGAGCCGTTTTGCGCGCCGGTGCCTGAAGATTGCTGCTGCGCCAGCTGCTCCTTGAGCTTGCTCAGCTCCTCCTTGCCCTGCTTTAACAGCGAATCGATCAGCGTTTTATAATCGGCACTGAGCGAGGCCGTAGAGCTTTTCTGCGTAGTGGTGCCCTGCGCGCCGCCGTATTGCAACAGACTGGACTTTTCCGGTGCTGCGGCGAGGCTGCCGTTCTGCGCTTTACCCGGGCGCGCGGAGAACTGTCCCGCGTTAATCGCCTCGCTGTTTATCCCAACGGGATTCACTCTTAAATTCATGACACTCTCCACTGGATTAGATGAAATGACGCGGACAAAACGGCGCGATGCAGACCGCTAACGCTTTATCACTGTCATTACGTGGGAGAGAGGAGGGGGATAGTTCCATTGCAAAGAAAAGGCCCGCGTGAGGCGGGCCTGCGCTTAAACCATCAGCCTGCAACTAAACCAGCGATTTCAGACGGTAAGATCCATTTCAGCTAAAACTAAACCAGTGCTTTCAGGCGTCAGATCCATTCCGGTTGAAACTAAACCAGCGATTTCAGACGATAGATCCATTCCAGCGCCTGACGCGGCGACAGCGTGTCGGGATCTAACGCTTCCAGCGCCTCAACGGCCGGGGACGTCTCTTCAACCAGCAGCGGCAGCTGTGGGCCTTCCGCGCTGCCTGCGGCCGCGCTGGCCGAGCTGGCCTCCAGCTCTTTCAGCTTCTGCCGCGCGCGCTTGATCACTTCTTTCGGCACGCCTGCCAGCGCGGCAACGGCCAGTCCGTAACTTTTGCTGGCCGCGCCGTCCTGCACGCTGTGCATAAAGGCGATGGTGTCGCCGTGCTCCACGGCATCCAGATGCACGTTGGCGACGCCTTCCATCTTCTCTTCCAGCGTGGTCAGCTCGAAATAGTGCGTGGCGAACAGCGTCATCGCTTTGATGCGGTTCGCCAGGCTTTCCGCGCAGGCCCAGGCAAGAGAAAGACCGTCGTAGGTCGAGGTGCCGCGGCCGATCTCGTCCATCAACACCAGGCTGTATTCCGTCGCGTTATGCAGAATATTGGCGGTTTCGGTCATTTCGACCATAAAGGTTGAGCGACCGGAAGCGAGATCGTCCGCCGCGCCAACGCGGGTGAAGATGCGGTCGATGGGGCCAATTACCGCTTCTTCCGCCGGAACGTAGCTGCCGATAAAGGCCATCAGCGCTATCAGCGCGGCCTGGCGCATATAGGTGCTTTTACCGCCCATGTTCGGCCCGGTGATCACCAACATGCGGCGCTGCGGTGACAGCGTCAGCGGGTTGGCGATAAACGGCTCTTTCAGCACCTGCTCGACCACCGGATGACGGCCGCCGGTCAGTCTGATGCCTGGCTTATCGGTAAAGGTTGGACAGTTGAAGTTCAGGGTCCAGGCGCGCTCGGCAAGGTTGCTCAATACGTCCAGCTCCGCCAGCGCGGCGGCGCTGATCTGCAGCGCTTCCAGATGCGGCAGCAGCAGATCGAACAGCCCGTCGTAAAGGGCCTTTTCCAGCGCCAGCGCCTTGCCTTTCGAGGTCAGAACCTTGTCTTCATACTCTTTCAGCTCGGGGATAATATAGCGCTCGGCGTTTTTCAGCGTCTGGCGGCGCACGTAGTTGATCGGCACCAGATGGCTTTGCCCACGGCTGACCTGAATATAGTAGCCGTGCACGGCGTTAAAACCGACCTTGAGCGTATCCAGCCCCAGCTTTTCACGCTCGCGGATTTCCAGCTTGTCCAGATAGTCGGTGGCGCCGTCCGCCAGCGCGCGCCACTCGTCCAGCTCTTCGTTATAGCCTGGCGCAATCACGCCGCCGTCGCGCACCAGCACCGGCGGTGCATCGATAATGGCGTTTTCCAGCAGTTCGCGCAGCTCGTCGAACTGGCCCATCTGCTGGCGCAGCGTTTGCAGATGCGGCACGTCGCTGTCAACCAGCAGCGCGTCCAGCCCGGGCAGCTGCTGAAAAGCGTGACGCATCCTGGCCAGATCGCGCGGGCGCGCCGTGCGCAGCGCCAGCCTGGCGAGGATACGCTCCAGATCGCCGACCTGCCGCAGCAGCGGCGCCAGCTCGGCGGTAAAATCCTGTAGCGCGCCGATGCTTTGCTGCCGGTTGATAAGCGTTGCGGTGTCGCGGATCGGCATATGCAGCCAGCGTTTCAGCATGCGGCTGCCCATCGGCGTGACGGTTCTGTCCAGCACCGAAGCCAGCGTGTTATCGATGCCGCCCGCCAGGTTCTGGGTGATTTCCAGATTGCGGCGCGTGGCGGCGTCCATGATGATGCCGTCCTGCTGACGCTCCATCGTCAGCGAGCGGATATGCGGCAGCGAGGTGCGCTGGGTATCTTTTACATATTGCAGCAGGCAGCCTGCCGCACGCAGCGCAAACTGCGCCTGCTCGACGCCGAAACCGTTCAGATCGCGGGTGCCGAACTGCATGTTCAGCTGCTGGCGCGCGGTATCCACCTCGAACTCCCACAGCGGACGACGACGTAAGCCACGACGATTTTCAATCAGCGACATGGCGGCAAAATCTTCGGGATAGAGCAGCTCCGCCGGATTGGTGCGCTGTAGCTCTGCCGCCATCGTTTCCAGATCGCTCGGCTCCGCCAGGCGGAATCGGCCGGAACTGATATCCAGCGTGGCGTAGCCGAAGCCGCGCGAACCCTGCCAGATGGCCGCCAGCAAATTGTCCTGACGCTCCTGCAGCAGCGCTTCGTCGCTGATGGTGCCGGGCGTGACGATGCGTACCACTTTACGCTCGACCGGGCCTTTGCTCAGCGCCGGATCGCCGATCTGTTCGCAGATCGCCACCGACTCGCCCAGCTGCACCAGTTTCGCGAGGTAGTTTTCCACGGCATGATGCGGGACGCCAGCCATCGGGATCGGTTCGCCAGCGGAAGCGCCGCGTTTGGTCAGCGAGATTTCCAACAGCTGAGAGGCGCGTTTAGCATCGTCATAAAACAGCTCGTAAAAATCGCCCATGCGGTAGAACAGCAGGATCTCCGGATGCTCGGCTTTCAGACGCAGGTACTGCTGCATCATGGGCGTATGGGAAGAAAGATTGTCAGTGGTCATTATCAGGTCTTCTTTTCCAGTCCATTGAATATAAAGTCGGCGCGGGACGCTGAGTTTTACTTCAAAACGGTGATTGGGCAGGCGCGCCAGCGAGGTCAGCGCAGGTGACGGGCACGAGAGCGGCGCCTTTTTCTGAGGGCTATAGTAACGCAGCGCGATCGATGCTGTCACAGGTAAAAGCCAGAGACGGGCCGCAAAGCGTAAAAATAGAGGGGGTAAAATGCGATAGCGTTGGCGAAACCGTTTAGCGACAGAGGGTGAAGCGCAGCCCTGTCCGGCGACTACTGCGGTGCCGGAAAAGCGGAGCGAAGAAAGTTTTTATCAGCCGTGGCCGTTTTGCAGCGCCCAGACGGCCGCTTCCACCCGGGATTTCAGCTTCATTTTTTTCAGCAGATGTTTAACGTGCACTTTTACCGTGCTTTCCGTAATCGACAGCTTGCGGGCAATGGCTTTATTGGTCATCCCCAGCGTGATCAGCTTCAGAATATCGCGTTCGCGGCGCGTCAGCTGTTCCACATCGCGCGCTTCTGTCGGGCGTGATTCACGCAGGCTGGCCACCAGCACGTTGGTCAGCTTTTCGCTTAACACCATCTGGCCGGCGGCGGCCTGATGCAGCGCTTTCAGCAACGCTTCCGGCTCCATATCCTTCAGCAGATAACCATCCGCGCCGTGTTTTAACGCGTTTACCACGTCATCTTCATGATCGGAAACGCTGAATACCACGATGCGCCCGGAAAGCTCGATGGTGCGCAGCTGCACCAGCGTATCCAGCCCGTTCATGCCTGGCATATTTAAATCCAAAAGGATCAGGTCGGGGTCATGCTGTTCCGCCAGTACGACGCCCTGCGCGCCGTCGCTGGCTTCTGCGATAACCTGCAAACTTTCTTCCATTTCAATCAACTGTTTAACGCCGTTCCGCAGCAGCGGATGATCGTCAATCAGCAGGATAGTGGCAGCTTCTTCTTTCACGCTTGGATTTTCCACAGTCAGAGGGCGGCGAATGATTCCCGGTTAGCTTCTTAATCTTACCGATTAAAAACGTTAACCCTATACCACTAAGGGAGTAACCATAAATTTCTTCCTTCCGCAGTCTAACTGAAAAAAGGGCCCGCTGTGCGTAGTAATTACATGAATTTTATAAATATGTTTCCGATATGTCTCTACTCATCCAGGCGCAGCGGCAGCACGGAGGCAAAAGATCACCTGCATCCACGTTGATTTGCGTCAACCCGGCGTCAGAAGCGGTTAAGCAGAATGCGCTCCATTCAAACCGGAGATGACTATGACGCAACTTGCCCCTCTTCAACCCGAAGAAAACGGTGCCGTTATCCAGGACTGGCAGCCGGAAAACGAGCGGTTCTGGCAGCAGCGTGGAAAACGCATCGCCAACCGTAACCTGTGGATTTCCGTTTTCTGTTTGCTGCTCGCTTTCTGTGTCTGGATGCTGTTCAGCGCCGTTGCAGTGAACCTGAACAAAGTTGGCTTCACCTTTACCACCGAGCAGCTTTTTCTGCTGACGGCGCTGCCTTCCATTTCAGGCGCGCTGCTGCGGATCCCTTACTCTTTTGTGATCCCCGTGTTCGGCGGACGGCGCTGGACGGCTTTCAGCACCGGTATCCTGCTGGTCCCTTGCCTGTGGCTTGGGTTTGCCGTGCAGGACACCAGCACCGCTTTCAGCATTTTTGTGCTGATCGCGCTGCTGTGCGGCTTTGCGGGCGCGAACTTTGCCTCCAGCATGGGCAATATCAGCTTCTTTTTTCCTAAAGCGCAGCAGGGCGGGGCGCTGGGCATCAACGGCGGTCTGGGCAACCTGGGCGTCAGCGTAATGCAGTTCGCCGCCCCGCTGGCCGTTTCCATTGCCGTTTTCGGCGCCTTCGGCGGCGGCGCGCAGCACACCAGCAGCGGCGAAACGATCTGGCTGCAAAACGCCGCGTGGATCTGGGTGCCGTTCCTGCTTGTAGCGACGCTTGCGGCCTGGTTCGGCATGAACGACCTGGCGGCGGCGAAATCTTCTCTGCGCGAGCAGCTGCCGGTGTTGAAACGCGGCCACCTGTGGGTGATGGCGCTGCTTTACCTGGCGACTTTTGGCTCTTTTATCGGCTTTTCCGCCGGTTTCGCCATGCTCGCCAAAACGCAGTTTCCGGATATCAGCATTCTCCACTACGCCTTTTTCGGCCCGCTGCTGGGCGCGCTGGCGCGGTCGGCGGGCGGCATTATTTCCGACAGGCTGGGCGGTGTACGCGTGACGCTGGCTAACTTTGTGCTGATGGCGCTGTTTGCCGCGCTGCTGTTCCTGACGCTGCCGGGCGAAGGCACCAGCGGATCCTTTAGCGCCTTTTTCGCCGTGTTTATGGGACTGTTTTTAACCGCCGGCCTGGGCAGCGGCTCGACCTATCAGATGATCGCCGTGATTTTCCGCAAGCTCACCCTGGAGAAGGCGAGCGCGGAAGGGAAAGGCATAGAGACCGCGCAGCGGGAAGCAGTGACCGAAACCTCCGCCGCGCTCGGCTTTATCTCCGCTATCGGCGCGCTGGGCGGCTTTTTCATCCCGCAGACGTTTGGCCTTTCGCTGTCCATGCTGGGCACGCCGACGGGCGCTATGAAAATCTTCCTCGCCTTCTATCTGCTTTGCGTTGGCGTCACCTGGCTGGTTTACGGCCGCAAAAATAAATTTTGATAACGTGCGGAGGCAATGTCCCTCCGCCGCCTGAGCAATATCACCTAAGCCTTCAGGAGTTTTCCGGATGAGCAAATTTCTCGACAGGTTTCGCTACTTTAAACAGCTGGCGGAACCCTTTGCTGGTCAACACGGCCAGACACTCAACACCAATCGCGACTGGGAAGAGGGCTACCGTAGCCGCTGGCAGCACGATAAAATCGTGCGCTCCACGCATGGCGTAAACTGCACCGGCTCCTGCAGCTGGAAAATTTACGTCAAAAATGGCCTGGTCACGTGGGAAACACAGCAAACCGACTATCCGCGCACCCGACCGGATTTGCCGAATCACGAGCCGCGCGGCTGTCCTCGCGGTGCCAGCTACTCCTGGTATCTCTACAGCGGCAACCGCCTGAAATATCCGCTGATGCGCAAAAAGCTGCTCAAGCTGTGGCGCGAAGCCAAAGCGGAGCATCAGGATCCGGTCGCGGCCTGGGGATCGATCGTCAGCGATCCGCAAAAAGCGCAGAGCTATAAGATCGCTCGCGGTCGCGGCGGCTTCGTCCGGTCAAGCTGGCAGGAGGTCAACGAGCTGATCGCGGCATCCAATATCTATACGGCGAAAACCTTCGGCCCGGATCGCATTATCGGCTTTTCACCGATCCCGGCGATGTCGATGGTTTCCTATGCCGCAGGCGCGCGCTATCTGTCGCTGATCGGCGGCGTCTGCCTGAGTTTTTATGACTGGTATTGCGATTTGCCGCCCGCTTCGCCCATGACCTGGGGCGAGCAGACCGACGTGCCGGAATCGGCCGACTGGTATAACTCTTCTTATATTATCGCCTGGGGCTCTAACGTGCCGCAGACGCGCACGCCGGATGCCCATTTCTTTACCGAGGTGCGCTACAAGGGCACCAAAACCGTGGCGATCACGCCTGACTATGCCGAGGTCGCCAAGCTGTGCGACCAGTGGCTGAATCCTAAGCAGGGCACCGACAGCGCGCTGGCGCTGGCTTTAGGACACGTGATGCTGAAGGAGTTTCACCTTGAGCGCGAGGTGCCCTATTTCCGTGACTACGTGCGCCGCTATACCGATATGCCGATGCTGGTGCTGCTGGAGCCGCGCGAGGGCGGCTACTACGCTGCCGGACGCCAGCTCCGCGCCAGCGATCTGATTGATAACCTGGGGCAGGAAAACAATCCGCAGTGGAAAACCATCGCCATAGACCAGGAGAGCGGTGAGCTGGTGGCGCCGCAGGGATCCATCGGCTATCGCTGGGGAGAAAAAGGCAAGTGGAACCTGGAGTCGCGTGAAGGTGGCTCGCAGCGGGAAGTCACGCTTCAGCTTAGCCTGCTGGGCAGCCATGACGAGATCGCCGAGGTCGGCTTTCCCTATTTCGGCGGCCTGGAAAGCGAAAACTTCAGCAGCGTGCCGCTGGAGGAGATCCTGCTGCACAAGCTGCCGGTGAAGCGTTTGCAGCTGGCCGACGGCAGCGCTGCGCTGGTCGCCAGCGTGTATGATCTGACGCTGGCGAACTACGGGCTGGATCGTGGTCTGCACGACGAAAACTGCGCAGGCAGCTATGACGAGATCAAAGCCTACAGCCCGGCCTGGGCCGAGCAGATCACCGGCGTGTCGCGGCAGAATATCATTCGGCTGGCGCGCGAGTTCGCCGACAACGCGGAAAAAACGCGTGGCCGCTCGATGATTATCGTCGGCGCCGGGATGAACCACTGGTATCACATGGATATGAACTACCGTGGGCTGATCAATATGCTGATCTTCTGCGGCTGCGTGGGGCAGAGCGGCGGCGGCTGGGCGCACTATGTCGGTCAGGAAAAACTGCGGCCGCAGACCGGTTGGACGCCGCTGGCTTTCGCGCTCGACTGGCAGCGTCCGCCGCGCCATATGAACAGCACCTCGTTCTTCTATAACCATTCCAGCCAGTGGCGCTACGAAACCGTGCAGACCAGCGAGCTGCTCTCGCCGCTGGCCGATAAAAAGCGCTACGGCGGCAGTTTAATCGACTTTAACGTGCGTTCCGAGCGCATGGGCTGGCTGCCTTCCGCGCCGCAGCTGAACGGCAATCCGCTGAACATCGCCGCGCAGGCGAAAGCGGCCGGGATGCCGCCGGTGGATTTCACCGTGGAAAGCCTGAAAACCGGCACGCTGCGCTTTGCCGCCGAGCAGCCGGACAATCCGCAGAACTTCCCGCGTAACCTGTTTGTCTGGCGCTCCAACCTGCTGGGATCGTCCGGCAAAGGCCATGAGTACATGCTCAAATATCTGCTGGGCACGGAAAACGGCATTCAGGGTAAAGATTTAGGCGTGCAGGGCGGCGTGAAGCCGGAAGAAGTGGAATGGCAGGAGAAAGGCGGCGAAGGCAAGCTGGATCTGGTGGTAACGCTGGATTTCCGCCTGTCCAGTACCTGTCTCTATTCCGATATCGTGCTGCCTACCGCCACCTGGTATGAAAAGGACGATATGAATACTTCGGATATGCATCCGTTTATTCATCCGCTGTCGGCGGCGGTCGATCCGGCCTGGGAAGCGAAAAGCGACTGGGAGATCTATAAAGGCATCGCCAAACGCTTCTCGGAGCTTTGTCCGGGGCATCTCGGTGTGGAAACCGATATCGTCACGCTGCCGGTGCAGCACGATTCGCCGGCGGAGCTGGCGCAGCCTTTTGACGTTAAAGAGTGGAAAAAAGGCGAGTGCGACCTGATCCCCGGCAAAACCGCGCCGCACATTATTGCCGTAGAGCGCGACTATCCGGCCACCTGGGAACGCTTTACCTCGCTTGGCCCGCTGCTGGACAAGCTGGGCAACGGCGGTAAGGGCATCAGCTGGAACACGCAAAAAGAGGTCGATTTCCTTAAAGAGCTGAACTACGTCAAGACGGATGGCCCGGCCGCTGGCCGGCCGAATATCGACAGCGCCATCGATGCGGCCGAGGTCATTTTATCCCTCGCGCCGGAAACCAACGGTCAGGTAGCGGTAAAAGCCTGGCAGGCGCTGAGCGACATTACCGGCCGCGACCACACCCATCTGGCGCTGAACAAAGAAGACGAAAAAATTCGCTTCCGCGATATCCAGGCGCAGCCGCGCAAAATTATCTCCAGCCCCACCTGGTCAGGACTGGAAGACGAGCACGTCTCCTATAACGCCTGTTATACCAACGTGCATGAGCTGATCCCGTGGCGCACGCTCAGCGGACGCCAGCAGCTTTATCAGGATCACGAGTGGATGCGCGCCTTTGGCGAAAGCCTGCTGGTTTATCGTCCCCCTATTGATACCAGGGCGGCCAGGCCTTTGCTGAACAAAAAGCCGAACGGCAATCCGGAAAAGGCGCTGAACTTCCTGACGCCGCACCAGAAATGGGGCATTCACTCTACCTACAGCGACAACCTGCTGATGCTGACGCTGTCGCGCGGCGGCCCTATCGTCTGGATGAGTGAAGAAGACGCGCAGGAGCTGGGGATTGCGGACAACGACTGGATTGAAGCCTTTAACGCCAACGGATCGCTGACCGCTCGCGCAGTGGTCAGCCAGCGCGTACCGGCAGGCATGACCATGATGTACCACGCGCAGGAACGCATTGTGAACATTCCCGGTTCGGAAATTACCGGCCAGCGCGGCGGCATTCATAACTCCGTGACCCGCGCCTGTCCTAAACCAACCCATATGATCGGCGGCTACGCGCAGCTTTCCTACGGCTTTAACTATTACGGCACCGTAGGGTCCAATCGCGATGAGTTTGTGGTGGTGCGCAAAATGAATCACGTTCACTGGCTGGACGGTGAAGGTAACGACGACTGCCAGGGCGGCAAGGGGAGAAAATCATGAAAATTCGCTCGCAGGTCGGCATGGTGCTGAATCTGGATAAATGTATCGGCTGCCACACCTGTTCCGTGACCTGTAAAAACGTCTGGACCAGCCGTGAAGGGATGGAATACGCCTGGTTTAACAACGTTGAAAGCAAGCCGGGCGTCGGCTATCCGCAGGCATGGGAAGATCAGGAAAAATGGAAGGGCGGCTGGATCCGTAAAATCAACGGCAGGCTGGTGCCGCGCATGGGCAACCGCGTCGGGCTGCTGTCGAAAATTTTCGCTAACCCGGACGTGCCCGCGCTGGACGATTACTATGAGCCGTTCGACTACGACTATCAGCATTTACACAATGCGCCCGCCGGCAAACATCAGCCGATAGCGCGGCCGCGCTCGCTGATCACCGGCAAGCGGATGAAAAAAATCGAAAATGGCCCGAACTGGGAAGAGATCCTTGGCGGCGAGTTTTCCAAACGCTCGCAGGATAAAAATTTCGATAACATCCAGAAAGAGATGTACGGCCAGTTTGAACACACCTTTATGGCCTATCTGCCGCGCCTGTGCGAGCACTGCCTGAACCCGGCGTGCGTGGCGACCTGCCCAAGCGGTGCCATCTATAAGCGCGGCGAAGACGGTATCGTGCTGATCGATCAGGACAAGTGTCGCGGCTGGCGCATGTGCCTGACCGGCTGTCCCTATAAAAAAATCTACTTCAACTGGAAAAGCGGCAAATCGGAGAAGTGTATTTTCTGCTATCCGCGTATTGAAGCGGGCCAGCCCACGGTCTGTTCCGAAACCTGCGTAGGGCGCATCCGCTATCTTGGCGTGCTTTTGTACGACGCGGATCGTATTGAAGAAGCGGCAGCGAGCGAGCATGAACGGGATCTTTATGAAAGCCAGAGGGCGATCTTCCTCGATCCCCACGATCCCGATGTGATTGCCGAAGCGTTAAAAGAAGGTATCCCGCAAAGCGTGATTGACGCAGCGCAACGCTCGCCGGTTTATAAAATGGCGATGGAGTGGAAGCTGGCGCTGCCGCTGCATCCGGAATACCGCACGCTGCCGATGGTCTGGTACGTGCCGCCGCTGTCGCCCATTCAGAGCGCGGCGGACGCGGGCGACCTGCCGCACAACGGTATTCTGCCGGACGTGGAAAGCCTGCGCATTCCCGTGCAGTACCTGGCGAACCTGCTGACGGCGGGCGATACCGCGCCGGTTTTGCTGGCGCTAAAGAGAATGCTGGCCATGCGTCATTATAAACGCGCGGAAACCGTCGATAACCTTGTCGACATGCGGGCGCTGGAACAGGTTGGCTTAAGCGAAGCGCAGGCGCAGGAGATGTACCGCTATCTGGCCATCGCCAATTACGAAGATCGTTTCGTGGTGCCTTCCAGCCATCGTGAACTGGCGCGGGAAGCCTTCCCGGAAAGCAAAGGCTGCGGCTTCAGCTTCGGCGATGGCTGCCACGGCAGCGACGGTCGCTTCAACCTGTTTAACAGCCGCCGTATCGACGCGATTGATATTGGCAAAAAAACGCAGGAGGAGCAGCCATGATTACACTACGTATCGTCGCCCGGCTGCTGGATTATCCCGATGAAGCGCTCTTTACGCATCAGGCTGAAATGCTGGCGGCGCTGGAAGCGGGCAGCGAGCTTGATGCCGCGCAGCGCGCGCAGCTCACCGATTTTATTACGGAATTCTGCGCAGGCTCGCTGCTGGACAGGCAGGCCGACTATTGCGAGCTGTTCGATCGCGGTCGGGCCACCTCTTTGCTGCTGTTCGAGCATGTTCACGGCGAGTCGCGCGATCGCGGCCAGGCAATGGTCGATCTGCTGGAGCAATATCGCGCCGACGGCCTGGAACTGAGCGCGAAAGAGCTGCCCGATTTTCTGCCGCTCTATCTGGAGTATCTGGCCAGCCTTGACGTCACCCGCGCCCGCGCTGGCCTGGCCGACGTGGCGCCAATCCTCGCGCTGCTGGCCGCCAGGCTAAAACAGCGCCAAAGCCGCTATAGCGAGCTGTTCACCGTGCTGCTGGCGCTCTCCGGGGCCGGGCTGGCGGTAGATGACCTGACGCCGAAAATCCATAAAGAGGCCCGCGACGATACGCCAGCGGCGCTGGATGCGGTCTGGGAAGAGGAACAGATTAAGTTTCTCGGCGAGCAGGGCTGTGCTTCCGCCCAACAGGCCGCGCATCAGCGCCGCTTTGCCGACGCCGTCGCGCCGCAGTATCTGGACGTGGCGGCAATGACAACATCCACGGGGCGTTCATCATGAATTTTCTCTCAGGTTTCTTTTTCGATATTTATCCTTATATCGCAGGCAGCGTTTTCCTGATTGGCAGCTGGCTGCGCTACGACTATGGCCAGTACAGCTGGCGCGCCGGCTCCAGCCAGATGCTGGATAAAAAAGGGATGCGGCTCGCCTCCAACCTGTTTCATATCGGCATCATTGGTATTCTCTTCGGCCATTTCGTCGGCCTGCTGACGCCGCACTGGATGTACGAGGCTTTTCTGCCGATCGCCGCCAAGCAGAAGCTGGCGATGGTGGCCGGCGGCGTTTGCGGTTTGCTGACGCTGGCGGGCGGCGGGCTGCTGCTTAAGCGTCGCCTGCTCAATCCGCGCGTCAGGGCCACCAGCAGCGCCGGCGATATCCTGATCCTGACGCTGCTGGTAGCGCAGGCCACGCTGGGGCTGCTGACCATTCCTTTCTCCGCGCAGCATATGGATGGCAGCGAAATGATGAAGCTGGTCGGCTGGGCGCAGGCGATCGTGACCTTCCATGCGGGCGCGTCGCAGCATCTGGAAGGCGTGGCGCTGATTTACCGCGTGCATATGGTACTGGGCATGACGCTGTTCCTGCTGTTTCCGTTCTGCCGCCTGGTGCATATCTGGAGCGTGCCGCTGGAATATTTGACGCGGCGCTATCAGCTGGTACGCAATCGCCGTTAGTTGTGCGGCGTTACCTTGTGCAAAAAAGGCGATCGTCTGGTTTGTTGCCAAAATGTTGAGATGTGGGTCAGCGTATCCGTTTTCCGTCTCAACTACACTGCCTGTTCTTCCGGGCCGCTCTCGCGGCTCGTTTACTTTGCTTCGCGATGAAGCCGAGCGTTTTAACAAGGCAGGAAACCAGATGATCATTTCCGCATCAACGGATTACCGGGCAGCGGCACGGCGCAGGCTGCCGCCTTTCCTTTTCCACTATATCGACGGCGGTGCCTATAGCGAGCACACCCTCAGGCGCAATACCGCCGATCTGGCCGATATCGCGCTACGCCAGCGCATCCTGAAAAATATGGCCGAGCTGAGCCTGGAAACCACGCTGTTCGACGAGAAGCTGGCGATGCCGGTCATTCTCGCGCCGGTAGGACTGACGGGCATGTATGCACGGCGTGGCGAAGTGCAGGCGGCGCGCGCGGCGGCAAAAATGGGCATTCCCTTTACGCTTTCCACCGTTTCCGTCTGTCCCATCGAAGAGGTCGCGCCGGCGATTTCACGGCCTATGTGGTTCCAGCTTTACGTCTTAAAAGACCGTGGCTTTATGCGAAACGCGCTGGAGCGGGCCAAAGCCGCAGGGGTAAAAACGCTGGTCTTTACCGTGGATATGCCGGTGCCTGGCGCGCGCTACCGCGATGCGCATTCCGGCATGAGTGGGCCGAACGCGGCTTTCCGCCGGATGGTGCAGGCCATGCTGCATCCGCAGTGGGCATGGGATGTGGGCCTGAACGGCAAGCCGCACGATCTGGGCAATGTCTCGGCCTATCGCGGCCATCCGACCACGCTGGAAGACTACATTGGCTGGCTGGGCGCCAACTTCGATCCCTCTATCTCCTGGAAAGATTTGGAGTGGATCCGTGAGTTCTGGCAAGGGCCAATGATCATTAAGGGCATTCTCGATCCGCAGGATGCGAAGGATGCCGTGAGCTTCGGCGCCGATGGCATTGTGGTGTCTAACCACGGCGGCCGTCAGCTGGACGGCGTGCTTTCTACCGCGCGTGCGCTGCCCGCCATTGCCGATGCGGTAAAAGGCGACATTAAGATCCTGGCGGATTCAGGGATACGAACCGGGTTGGACGTGGTGCGGATGCTGGCGCTGGGCGCGGACAGCGTGCTGCTGGGCAGAGCCTTTGTCTATGCGCTGGCCGCAGCGGGCGAAGCTGGCGTGGTGAATCTGCTCTCGCTGATGGAAAAAGAGATGCGCGTGGCGATGACGCTGACCGGCGCGAAATCGGTAGCCGACATCAGCCGCGAGTCGCTGACGCTGTAAAGGTTGGCAGGCGAGGGCGCCTGCCGACAGCACAGACTAGTTGGCGTTTAGCCCGCTGTAAGAGCGCCAGTGGTCAAAATAGATATGGTCAGCCTGGAAATCGGCCGTTTCGGTATCGTCGGTCAGGCGCCAGGCCAGCTGAAAGGCGAACTCAAAACTTTTGCCCAGCCCTTTGCCGCTCAGCAGGTTGCCGTCTTCCACCACCTCCTCCGCACTATAAACGCCATCGGTAACGCCCTTATACAAATCACCTGAGCAGGTATAGCGACGGCCCTTCAACAGATGATTGCCGCCCAGCACGCGCGCGGCAGCGGAACAGATCGGCGCAATCCATTTTCCCGCTTCGTCATGACGGCGAATAAACGCCGTGACCAGCGGGTTGGCCGCCAGGTTAACGGTGCCTTCCGGCCCGCCAGGGATAACCACGGCGTCAAACTCTTTATCCAGGCCCGCCAGCAGAACATCCGCTACCACCGGCACGGCATGGTAGCTGGGCACCTCACGCGTATCATGGCAGGCGACAGTCGTTACCTTAACGTGCAGACGGTTTAATATATCAATAATAATAAAGGCCTCCGCCTCTTCGAATCCCGGCGCCAGCAGCACCGCAGCCTGTTTGCTCATTACTCCTCCTGATTTGATAAAATGCTATTTTCTATTAAATGAAATGGCGTTTTATTTTAATGGCAGCAGCGAGTTTACGCCGTCTGGCCGCGCAGGAAAAGAGAAAGGAAAAAAGCGGCAGATTTACATAACATCTGTTTTCAGAATGGCTGGCGATGTTCTAACATGAATGCTACTTTTCCGTTTTGCACTCTGGATATTCAATGCGTTATCTGGCCTCATTTTTGCCCGCGCTGCTGCTGCTTTCCGCCTGCAGCAGTAAAGCCCCTGCGCCTGAGCCTCACGGCAATCCTTTTCGGGGCAACAACAGCTTTTTACTGGATCCCGAGCATAACGTAGCGCCGCTGGACGGCGATTTCGCCAACAGCCCGACGGCCGAAGCCTTTATCGATAAAATGGTGCGCGAACACGGTTTTAACCGTCAGCAGCTGCATAACGTGCTGGCGCAGGCGAAGCGGCTGGATTGGGTGCTGCGGCTGATGGATCGGCAGGCGCCTTCTTATCAGGCACCCTCCGGCCCGAACGGCGCCTGGATCCGCTATCGCAAAAAATTTATCGTGCCGGATAACGTGCAGAACGGCGTCCAGTTCTGGAATCAATATCAGGACGCGCTCAATCGCGCCTCGGAAGTTTACGGCGTGCCGCCGGAAATCATCGTCGGCATTATCGGCGTCGAAACCCGCTGGGGACGCGTAATGGGTAAAACGCGTATTATCGATGCGCTGGCGACGCTGGCGTTCGCCTATCCTCGTCGCGCCGAGTACTTTAGCGGCGAGCTGGAAACCTTCCTGCTGATGGCGAAAGAAGAGAACGACGATCCGCTTGATTTACGCGGCTCGTTCGCTGGCGCCATGGGCTACGGCCAGTTTATGCCTTCTGCCTTTAAGCAATACGCCGTTGATTTCAATGGCGACGGCCATATCAATCTTTGGGATCCTGTAGATGCAATAGGCAGCGTGGCCCACTATTTCAGCGCGCACGGCTGGATAAAAGGCGGCACCGTAGCCGTACCGGCTAACGGCGAAGCGTCGCAGCTGGAAACGGGCTTCAAAACCCGCTATACGGCCGCGCAGCTCTCTGCCGCCGGTTTGTCGCCGCAGGTGCCGCTACAGGACAATCAGCAGGTCAGCCTGCTGCGTTTTGATATGGGCACTTACTATCAATACTGGTACGGGTTGCCGAATTTTTACGTTATTACCCGCTATAACCACAGCAATCACTATGCGATGGCCGTGTGGCAGCTGGGCCAGGCCGTACGCGACGCCCGTCAGTAACGCCAGTTTTACCTCCCGATCGCCCGGCGGCGCGTTGCCGGGCAATCGCCTGTTTCTACAACGCTTTTCCTGACTGACTTTATGAAAGCGGTTCGCAAATCCCGCCTTTGTCTCTTCGCGCCTGGCTAAAAAGTGCTAATCTTCATTCTTACGATAAGCAAGCAGGGAACAAGAATGACGGACAGCGAATTGCGCCTGTTAAGCCAGGAAATCGGTCAGCATTTACAGCGCCTTAATGCCACGGTTACCGCGGCGGAATCCTGTACGGGCGGTTGGATAGCGAAAGTGATTACCGACGTCGCCGGCAGTTCACAATGGTTTGAGCGGGGCTTTGTCACCTACAGCAATGAGGCCAAGCAGACGCTGGTGGGCGTGACGGCCGCCTCGCTGGAAAGCTTTGGCGCGGTCAGCGAACAGGTGGTGACAGAGATGGCGGAAGGGGCGCTTAAACAGGCCCGCGCGCAGTATGCTGTAGCTGTCAGCGGCATCGCCGGCCCCGATGGCGGAACGGCGGAAAAACCGGTGGGAACGGTGTGGTTCGGCTTCGCAGCGGAAGGCGCTAACTCGCTGGCGCAGCGCAAAATTTTTGCGGGCGACAGAGAGGCCGTTCGACGTCAGGCCACGGCTTATGCGCTGTTGACGCTACGTGACCATTTTCTTAAAAATTAAGCTTGATACTGTATGACTATACAGTATAATTGCACCCATATTGATTGAGACACGAAGCCGCGAAAGCGTGCTTTACCCCCGCGTGATTAGGAGTGGAAATGGCTATTGACGAAAACAAGCAAAAAGCACTGGCAGCAGCGCTGGGCCAGATTGAAAAGCAATTTGGTAAAGGCTCCATCATGCGCCTGGGTGAAGACCGCACTATGGATGTGGAAACCATCTCTACCGGTTCGCTTTCGCTGGATATCGCGCTGGGCGCGGGCGGCCTGCCAATGGGCCGTATCGTCGAAATTTACGGGCCGGAATCTTCCGGTAAAACCACGCTGACGTTACAGGTTATCGCGTCTGCACAGCGCAAGGGCAAAACCTGCGCCTTTATCGATGCCGAGCATGCGCTCGATCCGGTTTACGCCAAAAAGCTGGGCGTGGACATTGATAACCTGCTCTGCTCGCAGCCGGACACCGGTGAGCAGGCGCTGGAAATCTGTGACGCGCTGGCGCGTTCCGGCGCGGTTGACGTAATCATCGTTGACTCCGTGGCGGCGCTGACGCCGAAAGCGGAAATCGAAGGCGAAATCGGCGACTCGCATATGGGTCTGGCGGCTCGTATGATGAGCCAGGCTATGCGTAAGCTGGCCGGTAACCTGAAGAACTCCAACACGCTGCTGATCTTCATCAACCAGATCCGTATGAAAATCGGCGTGATGTTCGGTAACCCGGAAACCACTACCGGCGGTAACGCGCTGAAATTCTACGCCTCTGTCCGTCTGGATATCCGCCGTATCGGCGCGATTAAAGAGGGTGACGAAGTCGTCGGTAGCGAAACCCGCGTGAAAGTGGTGAAAAACAAAATCGCCGCGCCGTTCAAGCAGGCTGAGTTCCAGATTATGTACGGCGAAGGCATCAATATCTACGGCGAGCTGGTAGACCTTGGCGTGAAGCACAAGCTGATTGAAAAAGCGGGTGCCTGGTACAGCTACAACGGCGATAAAATCGGTCAGGGTAAGGCAAACGCCGGCAACTTCCTGAAAGAGAACCCGGCTGTGGCTACCGAGATCGAAAACAAGCTGCGCGCTACGCTGATGAACAATCCGGACACGACGCCAGACTTCGTGGCTGACAAAGATGATGCCAATGAAGCCAGCGAAACTAACGAAAACTTCTGATTAGCAGCCCGCGAGGGCAGATAGTCGGAAAGCGCTGAAAAGGAGTGGCCCTGTGCCGCTCCTTTTTTATTTTCGACTTACGCTTTCTGAACCAGCTTGTTACGGCAGCAGCCAGGTTCTTTCTATTGCGCACACGCGCAAAAGAGCATTGTTTTCAGCGCTGTGAACCGCCCAGGCGAGTTTTTTTCCAGCGAACGAGCTGCCTTGTACTGATTTTTCCAGGGTACGAGTCGCCAGGCGCCCTCTGTTTTCAGCGTACGAATCACCTTGTATCAATTTTTTTCAGTGTACGAGCCGCCCGGCGGCGCCTGCTTTTAACGTACGAACTAACTTGTTTCAGGGGGCGAGCCGCCTGGCGCTACCTGTTTTAGCGTTACGAAACGCCTTGTATCACCTGTTTCCCGCTTACAAATCGCCTTTGCCGCCTTTCTCCACACATTAGCCAAAGCGCTTTGTTTCTTTTGCGGTTCCTCGCTACCCTTACCATGAGTTAATTTTTTGCATAACCGGAGCAAGATGTCTGACGCCACCGAACGAAGCCAGTTTACCCGCCTGTTAGATCGGGCCATGCGCATTCTGGCCATGCGCGATCACAGCGAGGCGGAATTTCGTCGCAAGCTTTCGCTCTCTGCAGAGCGGGCCGCGATGTATGCTAAAACGCAGGCGCAGCAGCCTGAATCCGTTACGCCAGAGCAAATCGATCGGGTCGTCGCCTGGTGTTATGAAAGCAATTATCTGGACGATGCCCGCTTTGCGGAGCGCTTTGTCGCCAGCCGCAGCCGTAAGGGCTACGGCCCGCAGCGCATCCGTATGGAGCTGGGGCAGAAGGGCGTGGCGAAGCCGCTGATCGATGAAACGCTGGCCAAAACGGAAATCGACTGGCAGCAAATGGCGTTCGACTCGGCGGAGCGGAAGTTTGGCCTGCCGCTGCCGACCGAATGGAAGGAAAAAGCCAAAGTGCAGCGCTATTTAATGACTAAAGGCTTCTTTTCCGAAGATATCCGCAGCGTTTTTTCAAATTTTGAAGATTGAGCGCCAATGGGATTTTACTTCGCACCGAAGAAAATTTATCTTATTCACCACTTTTTGTTCGTGTGTTGCTTAGCCTTACGGCAGGTTTAAACCCACGAAACGTTCGTTAGCGTGATTCCAGGACAATTATGAGCAAGAGCACTGCGGAGATTCGCCAGGCGTTTCTCGACTTTTTCCATAGCAAGGGACATCAGGTTGTAGCCAGTAGCTCCCTCGTCCCGACTAATGACCCGACGCTGCTGTTTACCAACGCCGGGATGAACCAGTTCAAAGACGTTTTCCTGGGCCAGGACAAGCGCAGCTACTCGCGCGCAACCACCTCGCAGCGCTGCGTGCGCGCAGGCGGTAAACATAATGACCTGGAAAACGTTGGCTATACCGCCCGTCACCATACCTTCTTTGAAATGCTGGGCAACTTCAGCTTCGGCGACTATTTCAAACGCGAAGCTATCGGTTTTGCGTGGGAGCTGCTGACCAGCGCGCAGTGGTTTAACCTGCCGAAAGAGAAGCTGTGGGTTACCGTCTACGAAACCGATGATGAAGCCTTCAATATCTGGGCAGATGAAATCGGCGTGCCGCGTGAGCGTATTATCCGCATTGGCGATAACAAGGGCGGCGCTTACGCCTCTGATAACTTCTGGCAGATGGGCGACACCGGCCCGTGCGGCCCGTGCAGCGAAATCTTCTTTGACCACGGCGACCATATCTGGGGCGGCCCGCCGGGCAGTCCGGAAGAGGACGGCGATCGCTTTATTGAGATCTGGAACATCGTCTTTATGCAGTTCAACCGTCAGCCTGACGGCACCATGCTGCCGCTGCCGAAGCCTTCCGTCGATACCGGTATGGGCCTGGAGCGTATCTCCGCCGTGTTGCAGCACGTTAACTCCAACTACGAAATCGATCTGTTCCAGAAGCTGATCAAGGCTGTTGCAGAAGCGACTGGCGCCACCGATCTGAGCAGCAAATCACTGCGCGTCATTGCCGACCATATCCGTTCCTGCGCTTTCCTGATTTGCGATGGCGTGATCCCATCCAACGAAAACCGCGGCTACGTGCTGCGCCGCATTATTCGCCGCGCTATTCGTCACGGCAACATGCTGGGCGCGCAGGGGTCCTTCTTCTGGAAACTGGTAGCGCCGCTGATTGACGTTATGGGCGCAGCGGGCGAAGAGCTGGCGAAGCAGCAGGCTCAGGTTGAGCAGGTGCTGAAAACCGAAGAAGAGCAGTTTGCGAAAACGCTGGAGCGCGGTCTGGCGCTGCTGGACGAAGAGCTGGAGAAGCTGCAGGGCGACACGCTGGACGGTGAAACCGTTTTCCGCCTGTATGACACCTTTGGCTTCCCGGTCGATTTAACCGCCGACGTCTGTCGCGAGCGTAATCTGAAAATTGACGAAGCGGGCTTCGAGAAAGCGATGGAGCAGCAGCGTCAGCGTGCTCGTGAAGCCAGTGGCTTTGGCGCGGACTACAGCAACGTTATCCGCATTGATGAAGCCTCGACCTTCAAAGGTTATGACCAGCTTGAGCTGAGCGCGACCGTTACCGCTATCTTTGTGGACGGTCAGCCTGCAAATGCGATTGCCGCCGGTCAGGAAGGCGTTATCGTGCTGGATGAAACGCCATTCTACGGCGAATCAGGCGGCCAGGTAGGCGATACCGGCGAGTTGCGTAACAACGACGCGGTGTTCACCGTTACCGACACGCAAAAATATGCGCAGGCGATTGGTCATATCGGCAAGCTGGCTTCCGGTCAGCTGCGGGTCGGCGATCGTCTGGCCGCGCACGTGGACGAAGAGCGTCGCGCGCGTATTCGTCTGAATCACTCAGCGACGCACCTGTTACACGCTGCGCTACGTCAGGTTCTGGGCCATCATGTGGCACAGAAAGGCTCACTGGTGAACGATAAATATCTGCGCTTCGACTTCTCCCATTCTGAAGCGATGAAGCCGCAGGAAATCCGTCAGGTTGAGGAAATCGTCAACGCACAGATCCGCCGTAATCTGGCGGTCGACACCAACGTGATGGAGCTGGAAAAAGCGAAAGCGCTGGGCGCGATGGCGCTGTTTGGCGAAAAATATGACGATCGCGTCCGCGTGCTGACGATGGGCGATTTCTCTACCGAACTTTGCGGCGGCACGCACGCCAGCCGCACGGGCGATATCGGCCTGTTCCGCATCACCTCTGAAGCCGGTACGGCGGCAGGTATTCGCCGTATTGAAGCGGTGACGGGCGAAGGCGCGTTAAAGCAGATGTATGCCCAGAGCGAGCAGCTGCAGGAGATCGCTCACCTGGTGAAAGCCAACAGCAGCAATCTGAATGAAAAAGTGCGTGGCCTGATGGATAACGTCCGCGCGCTGGAAAAAGAACTGCAGCAGCTGAAAGATCAGCAGGCCGCGCAGGAGAGCGCTTCTCTCAGCAGTAAAGCTATCGACGTCAAGGGCGTTAAGCTGCTGGTAAGCGAGTTGACCAACGTCGAGCCGAAAATGCTGCGTACGATGGTGGACGATCTGAAGAACCAGCTGAAGTCAGCCGTTATCGTGCTGGCTACCGTTGCGGAAGGAAAGGTTTCGCTGATTGCCGGCGTAACCAAAGATGTAACCGATCGCGTGAAAGCCGGCGAGCTGGTGGGCGAACTGGCTCAGCAGGTTGGCGGTAAGGGCGGCGGCCGCCCGGATATGGCTCAGGCCGGCGGCACCGATGCCGGAGCACTACCAGGGGCTCTGGCCGGTGTTGAAAGCTGGGTGGCGGCAAAACTGTAACACTATAAAAAAGCATCCCGGAAAGCGCGGTGGGGCAGGGCTTCACCGCGTCATTCTGTCAGATGTTATCGCAAAAAACACAAAGTCAGGTTGATGGTGTGTATTTCGGCTAAACTAAGTATCAGCAGAATGTATTACCGTGATGATGCACTTGTTGTGCATTTGTCATAGTCTATATTTAGCGTTATATGATGGATAATGCCGGGCGACAGTTAACCCGACTCTTTTAATCTTTCAAGGAGCAAAGAATGCTTATTCTAACTCGTCGAGTTGGTGAAACCCTCATGATCGGTGATGAGGTGACTGTAACGGTGCTGGGAGTAAAAGGGAATCAGGTTCGCATCGGTGTGAATGCCCCTAAAGAAGTTTCGGTTCATCGCGAAGAGATTTATCAGCGTATTCAGGCCGAAAAAACTCAGCAAACGAGTTACTAACGGATCCAGCGCCTTGCCGCCCAGGCGAGGCGCTACCGGTTTTGTCCTTCTTTCCCGCCTTTCTTTGTTTTTCTTTCGCTGTATCTCTTCGGGCCTGTACACACTTCCCTGCTGTGAAAGGGCCGATTATTGTTGATAAATCACTCTTTTTGCTTTCCAAATACCCATTTTGGCTGGGAAATGCGCAATCAAACGCGAGAGTGAAAAAATATGTTTGACTTATAAGGCCCAGAAAGTAATATGTGCGCCACGCAGTGCCGATGAGCAGAAACAAGTTCAGAAGCACAGCTCGATAAGAGCGCGTATGGTGAGGTGGCCGAGAGGCTGAAGGCGCTCCCCTGCTAAGGGAGTATGCGGTCAAAAGCTGCATCCGGGGTTCGAATCCCCGCCTCACCGCCATTTGCATCCGTAGCTCAGCTGGATAGAGTACTCGGCTACGAACCGAGCGGTCGGAGGTTCGAATCCTCCCGGATGCACC
>NZ_JBGCUC010000019.1:0-81685 GCF_043420595.1 Erwinia plantamica | reverse complement strand
CCTTTCCTTTTTCATTTCTCCCTGCCTGTCACTAATCCATGCTGCTACATTAAGGGGTTTATTTCGTAACGAAAACCCCTTAGTGCTAATTTTTTTATTTAAGAACGCAGGAAAGTTTGAGGCATAAAAAATGCACTCCTGCCTGCCAATAAGGCAGACAACGGAGTGCATATAGAAGACATTCTCTTTGTGGTTCGCAATCGTTAAAGAACCATGTTGCTACTTTACGCGTATAAAATCGTTACGAAAAGCCCTGATCAATATTATTTTTGCTATGTATGCAAATTGCGTAACAACGTAGACTTGCCTTACGACATCTGGTCATAATTAAATTATTCTTTGCTTTTATATTTTTATATTCGTAACGAAGAAATTTTATATCCAGGCATCCATTTCCAGCTCCGCATCGCTCATAATTATACAGGCATCAATAAAGGTTTCAGCTATCATCAGCTGGTTCCTTACTTTGCCTTCCGAGCATTTCTTTTTCCGGGCAATGGCGGATTTGGAAATATTATAGAGGTAGTGCAGGATAATCAGCTCGACCTCGTCCGTACGCCCGACCTTGTGCAATTTGGCGATAGCCGCATCGACAATCAGCCCGTCGCTGTCGCTACAGGAGAGTCGGCTTCTCCGCTCATCCGGCAGCAGCCCTTTAAAGCCCGCCGCAACCGGCGACCAGTCAAGCTGCGTGCCCTCTGCCACAGCCCAACCGCCCCAACGTTCCAGTACTTTTTGTATATTACGCATCAACCGACCTCCTTTTCTTACCTGACTCTTTTGTGGCCTGCCCGATCGGGCAGGATGACTGTGGCGATGAATTATACTAAACTGCATTATCTGATGAAGCATAATCGCCTTAACAACACCTATTCTAATGCAAAAACGCATAATTGCAACGTTAGCGCGCAATAACAGGAAGATAAAATGATCTTTGATTTGGATGTATTCAACAGTAACATCAAGCACTTGATGGAAAGAGAGGGCATCGGCAGCGTGACGGAGCTTTCTAAAAAGGTCAGGCTACAGCAGTCCACCCTGCACCGGCTGCTGACGGGAGAAGTGAAAGACCCAAAGTACACCACGCTGAAGTCTCTGGCGGATTATTTTCACGTTTCGCCCATCGATCTGATCGAGCGCGACTTACAGGCATCGGCTGCACAACATGCGCCGGGCGTGACAGGCGAGCTTCACTCGCTGGTGCTGCATAAGGTGCCGGTGCTGGGCAATACTCAACTTGGCCACAGCGGCTACTGGAGCGATATGCAATATCCTGTTGGCAATGGTGACGGGTTTCTACGCTGGCCTTCCTGCGATCGCGACGTCTACGCGCTGAAATGCGTGGGGGATTCGATGATGCCAAGGATCAAAGAGGGTGAGTTTGTGATCGTGGAGCCGAATCAGAATTTTCATCCGGGCGATGAGGTGCTGGTGGTCACCAGCAGCGGCGAGGTGATGGTGAAAACCTTCCTGTTTAAACGCGACGGCTTTTACCATCTGCTGCCGGTTAATGAGGATCACGCACCGATCCGCCTGCCGGTTGAAGAGGTTACACAGATGCAGTATGTCGCCGGCATTGCGAAATCTTCGCTCTGGCATCCCTGAGCAACAACGGCTGGCTAACGACCCGAAGACAGGCCGTGGGAAACGGTCGTTCAGTGTGGTAAATTACGCCCCTTCTTCCGTTAAGGGTATTCGCTGAACATGGCTTTACTGATCACTAAACGCTGCATCAATTGCGATATGTGCGAGCCGGAGTGCCCGAACCAGGCGATTTCCATGGGCGAAAGCATTTACGAGATCGATGTGAACCGCTGTACAGAGTGCGTGGGTCATTACGACACGCCAACCTGTCAGCAGGTTTGCCCTATTGATAATACGATTATCAGCGATCCGGAATGTGTGGAAAGCAGCGACAGGCTGTGGGAAAAGTTTGTGCTCCTGCATCACGTCGCCTCCTGAACGGGCGACCTCTGAGGCGCGCAGCGGTCGGACTGGCGATGCAACCAGCCCGACCGAATTAGCTTTCGATAATCACCGTAGCGCAGGCGTAGTGACGCTCGTCCGCCAGCGTGACATGAACGTGTGCGACGCCCAGCTTTTGCGCCACTTCCGCCGCCTGCTGAAAGAAACGCAGCCCCGGCTTGCCCAGCTCGTCGTTGTAAACCTCAAACTGGTTAAAAGCCAGGCCGCCGCGTATGCCGGTACCAAACGCCTTAGCCGCAGCCTCTTTTACCGCGAACCGTTTGGCAAGAAAGCGCACCGGCTGCTGATGCGCCTGATACTGCGCCCATTCGTTTTCGCTCAGCACGCGTTTCGCCAGCCTGTCGCCGGAGCGGGAAATCACGCCTTCGATACGGTCGATTTCCACGATATCCGTGCCCAGCCCCAGAATAGCCATTAGCGACGCGCTTCCCGCATCAGCGCCTTCATCTCGCTTACCGCATCGGCAAGCCCGCTCATCACCGCGCGGCCGATAATAGCGTGTCCGATATTCAGCTCATGCATCTGCGGCAGCGCGGCGATCGGCTGTACGTTATGATAGGTCAGCCCGTGGCCCGCATTCACCTTCAGGCCTTTGTCGTGCGCATAGGCCGCCGCATCTTTAATACGACGGAACTCCGCGTCGCGTACCGCGCCCTCTTCCGCTTCCGCATAGGCGCCGGTATGAATTTCGATATAGGGCGCGCCGGAGGCCATGGCGGCATCAATCTGCCGATGGTCGGGATCGATAAACAGCGAAACCTGAATGCCCGCCTCTTTCAGGCGCGAAACGGCAAAGGTGATTTTTTCCTGCTGGCCCGCCACGTCCAGGCCGCCTTCGGTGGTGACTTCTTCGCGCTTTTCCGGCACCAGACAGCAGAAATGGGGTTTGATCTCGCAGGCGATGTCGACCATTTCATCGGTCACGGCCATTTCGAGGTTCATGCGCGTCTGAATGGTCTGACGAAGAATTCTGACGTCACGATCGGTGATGTGGCGACGATCTTCGCGCAGATGGACGGTGATGCCGTCCGCGCCGGCCTGCTCGGAAACAAAAGCAGCCTGTACCGGATCGGGATAATGCGTGCCGCGAGCGTTGCGCACGGTGGCGATGTGGTCGATATTGACGCCTAACAGGAGTTCAGCCATAACAAACCTCAGAATAATGTACGAGGGCTACAGTGTACGTCCGCGCCGTTCCCCGGTACAGCCAGGCGACTTTACTCGGGCGCGTCCGCGCGTTTTTTCGGCACGAACTGTCGAAAAAGCTCCTGGCTCTTCAGGGGTTTTCCGCCCAGATAGGGCTTGAGCGCCATGCGGGTGAAACGCTTGGCGGCCCTGAGCGTCTCGCTATCCGGAAAGCTGCGTTCATAAAGCGCCCGCAGCTCGCGTCCGGTAAAGCTTTTATGGCTTTTCACCAGGCTGGCGATAAAGCCTTTTTCCTCGCGATAGATATAGGTCATATCATCCGTAACCTCTTCGCCGCTGCCCGCGCAGTGCAGGAAATCGACGCCGTAGCCAAGATGGCCCAGCATCGCCAGCTCGAAGCGGCGCAGCGCCGGTTCCGGCGAGCCGACGCCCGCAGCCAGCGCCTGAACACAGTGCAGATAGTCGAAAAAAAGCTCGGTAAAGGCGGTTTCCTGCTCCAGCACGCGAGCTATCAGCTCATTAACGTACAGGCCGCAGTAGAGGGAAATACCGGTCAGAGGAAGGGCAAGAGAGATGGGTTCGGCGCCGCGCAGGGTTTTCACCTCGCCGCGCCCACCCCAGCGTACCAGCAGCGGCGTAAAAGGCTGTAAGGCGCCTTTCAGGCTGGAACGCTTGCCGCGCGCGCCTTTGGCCAGGACGCGCACGCGGCCGTAGTTTTCCGAAAAGAGATCGAGCATCAGGCTGGTTTCGCTGTAGGGACGTCCGTGCAGGACAAATGCGCGTTGCCAGCCTTCCATCAATTACAGATCGTCTACGTAACCCAGGCTACGCAGCGCACGTTCGTCGTCTGCCCAACCGGATTTAACCTTCACCCACAGCTCCAGGTGGACTTTGGCTTCAAACATTTCTTCCATGTCTTTGCGCGCTTCAATACCGATGGTTTTGATCTTCGCGCCTTTGTTGCCGATGACCATTTTCTTCTGGCCTTCACGCTCGACCAGGATCAGGCCGTGGATATCATAGCCGCCGCGATCGTTGGTCACAAACTGCTCGATTTCCACCGTCACCGAATAAGGCAGCTCGGCGCCCAGGAAGCGCATCAGCTTTTCACGGATCATCTCGGAGGCCATAAAGCGCTGCGAGCGATCGGTGATGTACTCTTCCGGGAAGTGATGTTCCGCTTCCGGCAGGCGCTTGCGCACGATGCTGGCGATGGTATCAACGTTTTTACCGGTTTCGGCAGAGATCGGCACCACGTCCATAAAATTCATCTGCTGGCTCAGGAACTGCATATGCGGCAGCAGAATGGTTTTATCGGTAACGTTGTCGACCTTGTTGATCGCCAGCAGCACCGGCACCTTGTTCTCTTTCAGCTTGTTCAGCACCATTTCGTCATCGGCCGTCCAGCGCGTGCCTTCCACAACGAAGATCACCAGCTCGACGTCGCCGATTGAGCTGCTGGCCGCACGGTTCATCAGGCGGTTGATCGCCCGCTTCTCTTCCATATGCAGGCCCGGCGTATCGACGTAGATCGCCTGATAGCCGTCTTCCGTATGGATGCCCATAATGCGATGGCGCGTGGTTTGCGGTTTACGCGAGGTAATGGAAACCTTCTGCCCCAGTAACTGGTTCAGCAGCGTGGATTTTCCAACGTTCGGGCGGCCTACGATAGCAATAAAGCCGCAATGGGTGGTTTGTTCGCTCATTCAAGTCCCAGCTTAATCAGCGCCTGTTCGGCCGCTGCCTGCTCAGCTTTGCGACGACTGGAGCCGGTTCCCACAACCGGATCCGTCATGCCGCTTACCTGGCAGTGGATAGTAAATTCCTGGTCATGCGCTTCGCCACGCACCTGCACCACCAGATAGGAGGGCAGCGGCAGATGACGACCCTGCAGATACTCCTGCAGACGCGTTTTTGGATCTTTCTGTTTGTCGCCCGGGCTAATCTGATCGAGACGGCTGGCGTACCAGTCGAGGATCAGCTGTTCTACCGTCTGGATATTACTGTCCAGGAACACGCCGCCAATCAGCGCTTCTACGGTATCGGCCAGGATCGACTCGCGACGATAGCCGCCGCTTTTCAGTTCGCCTGGCCCCAGACGCAGGCATTCGCCTAAATCGAATTCCCGGGCCATTTCCGCCAGCGTATTGCCCCGCACCAGCGTGGCGCGCATCCGGCTCATATCGCCTTCGTCCACGCGTGGAAAACGGTGATAGAGCGCGTTGGCAATCACGTAACTGAGGATGGAGTCGCCCAGAAACTCCAGTCTTTCATTGTGTTTACTGCTGGCGCTGCGATGGGTCAACGCCTGCTGCAACAGTTCCTGATGGGTAAAAGTGTAGCCCAACTTCCGCTGGAGCCTGTTAATTACGATGGGATTCATGCGTTACCAATATCTTAATGCGAAAATTTTCCTGCACAGGGAACAGGGCTGGACACGCCAACACGAGACTGTTTCGTGTGCAGTGGCTCCCCAAGGGAAGCCACCCTTTTGCAGCGGCGCCTGCGCGCCGTCAGTGAATACCGCCAATACGGCTCAGGCGAACGCCGGTTGGCCATTGCCCTTCCTGCTTTTCAAAACTCATCCAGATAGCGGTGGCTTTGCCGACCAGATTTCTTTCCGGCACGAAGCCCCAGTAGCGGCTGTCGGCGCTGTTGTCACGGTTATCGCCCATCATGAAATACATGCCGGCGGGCACGACCCACGTGGACTGCGGCTGGCCCGGCTGCTGATAGTAAGAGCTTGCCTGGCTTTGCGCCTGGGTCACCAGCAGAATGCGGTGCGTGACGTCGCCCAGCTTTTCGTTACGCGTAGCGAGACGCAGACCGCCGCGGATGGTTTCACCCTGCGGCTTCTGCCAGAAACCGTTGCCGGTTTCGTTGCCGTCAAAGCCGCTGAAGGTCTGGATAAAATCGCTTGGCTCAACGTCGGAATAGGTGATCGGCAGCGCCGTATCGCAGGTTTTTTCTGGCGCGCAGGCCGGATTCACCGTCACGGTTTTGCTCTGCGGATCGTAGCTGACGCGGTCGCCAGGCAGCCCTACCACGCGTTTAATATAATCCATGCTTGGATCTTTCGGGTACTTAAACACCGCGATATCGCCGCGCTTAGGGTGCCCGGTTGGGATCAGCGTGGTCTGCGTGATCGGATCTTTAATCCCATAGGCAAATTTCTCTACCAGGATAAAGTCGCCAATCAGCAGCGTCGGCATCATCGACCCTGACGGGATCTGGAAAGGCTCATAGATAAAAGAGCGCACCACAAACACCAGCAGCAGTACCGGGAAAACGGACGCGGCCGTCTCTATCCAGCCCGGCTGCCCGGTTTTTTTCTCGCCCACATTGTCTGCTGAAGCCTCCGCAAGCGCCTGGCTGGCCCTGCGGGCCGGCGCCCACTTGTATCTGTCCACGCACCAGATAATACCGGTTACGAGCGTTGCTATCGCCAGTATCAGGGCGAACATATTAGCCATTCCAGTTCCCTCGTCGTCTTAGGCTTTACTTACTCTCTTTACCCACATGCAGAATGGCCAGGAAGGCTTCCTGAGGCAGTTCGACGTTGCCGACCTGCTTCATGCGCTTCTTACCGTCTTTCTGCTTCTGCAGCAGCTTTTTCTTACGGCTGACGTCGCCGCCGTAGCACTTCGCCAGCACGTTTTTACGCAGCTGTTTAACGGTAGAACGGGCAATAATGTGGTTGCCGATGGCCGCCTGGATCGCGATGTCAAACTGCTGACGCGGGATCAGATCTTTCATCTTCTCCACCAGCTCGCGGCCACGGTATGGCGCATTATCGTTGTGGGTGATCAGCGCCAGCGCGTCAACGCGCTCGGAGTTAATCAACACATCAACGCGTACCATGTTGGAAGCCTGGAAGCGTTTGAAGTTGTAATCCAGCGACGCGTAGCCACGGGAGGTGGATTTCAGACGGTCGAAGAAGTCCAGCACCACTTCCGCCATCGGGATGTCATAGGTCAGCGCCACCTGGTTACCGTGGTAAACCATGTTGGTCTGCACGCCGCGCTTCTCGATACACAGCGTGATGACGTTGCCCAGGTATTCCTGCGGCAGCAGCATATGACACTCGGCGATCGGCTCGCGCAGCTCTTCGATATTGTTCAGCGGCGGCAGTTTGCCCGGGCTGTCAACGTAGACGGTGTCGCCTGAGGTGGTCAGAACTTCATACACTACCGTCGGCGCCGTGGTGATCAGTTCGAGATCGTATTCACGCTCCAGACGCTCCTGAATGATCTCCATATGCAGCAGACCCAGGAAGCCGCAGCGGAAGCCGAAGCCCAGCGCGGTAGAGCTTTCCGGCTCGTAGAACAGCGAGGCGTCGTTAAGGCTCAGCTTGCCCAGCGCGTCGCGGAAAGCTTCATAGTCGTCAGAGCTGATTGGGAACAGGCCCGCATAGACCTGCGGCTTCACTTTCTTAAAGCCAGGCAGCGCTTTTTCCGCCGGGTTGCGCGCCAGCGTCAGCGTATCGCCTACCGGCGCGCCCAGGATGTCCTTGATGGCGCAAACCAGCCAGCCTACTTCGCCGCAATTCAGCGCATCGCGATCGACGCGCTTCGGGGTAAAGATACCCAGACGGTCAGCGTTATACGTCTGCCCGGTACTCATTACCTTGATTTTTTCGCCCTTGCGCAGCGTGCCGTTTTTGATACGCACCAGCGAGACAACGCCCAGATAGTTATCGAACCAGGAGTCGATAATCAGCGCCTGCAACGGGCCTTCCGGATCGCCTTCCGGCGGCGGGATATCGCGCACCAGACGTTCCAGCACGTCAGGCACGCCAACGCCGGTCTTGGCCGAACAGCGCACGGCGTCGGTAGCATCGATACCGACGATATCCTCGATTTCCTGCGAGACGCGATCGGGATCGGCGGCCGGCAGGTCAATCTTGTTCAGTACCGGTACCACTTCCAGATCCATTTCCATCGCGGTGTAGCAGTTGGCCAGCGTCTGCGCTTCCACACCCTGACCGGCGTCCACCACCAGCAGCGCGCCTTCACAGGCCGCCAGCGAGCGGGAAACCTCATAGGAGAAGTCAACGTGACCCGGCGTGTCGATAAAATTGAGCTGGTAAGTTTCACCGTCAGGAGCGTGGTAGTCGAGCGTTACGCTCTGTGCCTTGATGGTAATGCCGCGCTCGCGCTCCAGATCCATAGAATCCAGTACCTGAGCCGCCATTTCGCGTTCGGTGAGGCCACCGCAGATCTGAATCAAACGGTCAGAGAGCGTTGATTTGCCGTGGTCGATATGAGCGATGACAGAAAAGTTTCTTATATGCTTCATTTATATGAATTTTTTCGCTTAAACGTTCGGTTTAGTTCTTGCGGTGGACAGAGCCGTAGAGACCGACTGCAATGTACCCGCCATCAATGAGCACGCATCTTACACTGTTAGCCCCCGCCACGAAAGAATTCACATGCATAGCGTATGATTTCCCTGCGGGCCGCGCGTCTACTGCTGTAATCGTGACCGCAGCGCGACGGGACACGCGCCGGGACGCAGGATAGCGATAAGGGGTAAAAGTGCCGACGGCCTGCCGGATTAAGCGTTATTCGGTTTCAACGCGCAGCGCATCCGGCGGAAGCGCCACGCTCAGAATCACCGGATGAAAAGAGGCGGATTTCCCCAAATAGCCGGAAATGCCTTTAGCGATGATAAACCCGCCGATGCCGCCAAGCAGCGCACCCGCAGCGGCAGCCAGATCGCTGTGAAACAGCATCTGAAACAGCCCGGCCACGATAAACAGGCCCAGCAGCGGCGTCATATAAACCAGCAGCGCCGAGCTGAGCAGGCTCTTCTCTTCAATGCCCAGTTCAATACGCTGCCCCGGCGCCAGCGGCTCCGCGCTGGCGATTTTCATCACGTGCGCGTTCTTTGGCCCAAGCTTGTTCAGCATGTGGCTGCCGCAGCCTTTACGGGCGGAGCAGCTGCTGCAGGAGGTTTTCATTTCTGAATGCAGCGTCGCCACACCGTTGTGCCAGGAGACCACCGTGGCCCATTCTCTCATCATTTTGCGCTACCTATGCTGTCAGCGATACGCTTGGCGGTTGAAGGAGGAAGCTCGCCAACCACCGTGATCTCTTTATTATTGCGTATTTCCGTATGCACCGTACGTCGTCCCGTGCGCAATTGTTGCGACACGCTGTTTTTGTCTGCCGCACTGACGTTGATCGAGAAGCTGAACAGCCCGTCAGAATAGAGGCGCGACTCAACCGGCTTGTTCAGCGAAGGGATCTGCCTGCGGCTCTGCGTAACCTCTTTCATGCCGTTCGGCAACCACGACGGCCGCCATGCGAAGGTGGCTTTATCGCTGGCCGGCACCGAAAGCGACGGCGGCAGGCTGGCTTTATCCAGCCCCTGCATCATTTTTCTGACGCCGTCATCCACCGCAAAGCTGACCACGCGATATTGCTCCAGCGTTTCGCCGTCCCGATCGAGCAGATCGACCCTTAACGGCAGCCGGGTATCGCTGTCCAGCCAGACAATATAGCTATAGCGGGTGCCGTCGCGCGCCACGATGCGGATCACTTCGCACAGCTGATCGGCGATACGCGTCCGCCCTACCGGTACAAAATCGTAATATTCGGAAAGCTTTTGGAAATCGGCGAACACCAGCGACGGCAGCGAATCAACAATATGTTTACCGGGCAGAGTAAAAGGCTCCAGACCCGGTTCAAAATAGCTGATCTCGTTACCGCGTTGAACGATCTCGCGGCGCGGCCCATCCATATGCAGCAGCTGTGCATAGGTTTTGCTGTCCAGAACGGCATGGCGAAAACGCAGCGACTCAATGCCCAGCCGCGAGACGTTGATATAGGCGAGTTCGTAATTGAGGGACTGGCTGGCCTGCTCCATCTGTTGCAACAGCGCCCCGGACGTGGTTTGCGCCGGGGCGAAGGAGGAATAAAACAGGCTGCCAGCCATAAGGCTGACGGCGCACCAAAGCTGCTTCATTACTGCTGCTGAATTCCTAACGACTGGTTACCCGGCACCTGAACAGCTGCCTGCTGGGCAGGCGTCTGCTCGAACTGCAGGCTCTCTGAATGCAGACGGCGCTGCAGTTCGTAATCCTGCAGCATCGCGTTAACGCGACGACGCTGATCCTGCACCTGCTGTGGCGCACTGCTGTTGGTTTCCGCCGGCACGCCCAGACTGACCGGCGACGCCTGGCCCATCATCGGCAGCGTATTGAATACCGGCGACTCTGACTGCGACTGCCCTTCAGCAGGCTGGTTATAGTGCTGCACGCCCACGATCACCGCCAGCGACACGCACGCCGCCACGCCGATCTGGGTAAGCTGCGCGGCCCATGGACGCACTTTGTGCCAGAACGGCAGCTTGTCATAGCTCTGCGGTTCGGGCTGCGCCTCTGGTATCGCTCTCTTCAACGGCAGCGGTTCTTTTTCGATAGCCGCCGCGACTTTCGCCGCGATATCGAAATGCATTACCGGCGCAACGTCGCCACGCAGGGTATCGCGGATAAGATGATGGCTTTCCCACTGTTTTTGCAGCACAGCGTCTTCAGACAATGCGGACAAAACTTCATTATCTAAAGTTTCACCATCCATTAAAGCGGAAAGTTGTTCTTTCTGCATGCCTCAGTACCCTTCCTGTGTCCGCTATCGCTAGCGTTGGATAAGTGGTTGAATTTTATTGTCGATGGCTTCACGCGCCCGGAAAATACGGGAACGAACCGTGCCCACCGGACACGCCATGATGGCGGCTATCTCTTCATAGCTCAGCCCATCCAGTTCCCGAAGCGTGATCGCCATACGGAGATCTTCGGGCAGCGTCTCAATGGTACGGAAAACCATCTGCCTTAATTCTTCCGACAACATTAAGTTCTCAGGGTTCGATATTTCTTTCAGCGCGCCAGCGCTTTCAAAGTTTTCCGCATCAATAGCGTCTACATCGCTGGCGGGCGGCCGACGTCCCTGAGCAACCAGGTAATTTTTGGCCGTATTGACGGCTATCCGATAGAGCCAGGTATAAAAAGCGCTATCCCCGCGAAACGACTCCAGCGCGCGATAGGCTTTAATAAATGATTCCTGCACTACGTCAGGCACATCTCCAGAGGGCACGTAGCGGGAAACCAGGCTCGCCACTTTATGCTGATAGCGCACTACCAGTAAATTGAATGACCGCTGATCTCCCTTCTGCACTCGCTCTACGAGAGCCTGATCCGTTAACTGCTCGCTCATCCGAGGTAATGTCTCCCCAAATCTTTTTCCACGCGTATTTGAACTACCCGTAACTCATAATTTTCGAGCAAGCATCCGCTTAGAGTAATGGTCATGAGTAAAGTTCCGTTGCGCCGTTATATTTGTGGTGTCATGTGCATCATCGCCGCAGAGTACTCTAAGAAAGGCGCTTTTTCATCTTTAAATCTTGCAGGTTCATCATAATAAACCGGCCCGGCGGGATGTACAGGAAGGCCGCCATTTTTCAGGCCAGTCCGAACGGTCTGGGGCGCTGTTTTTTGCGCTGTACAGAAAAAAACCTTTTTTGCTTCTGCGAACGGCGCTATGCTCAGCAAACAACCTGTTTAGTAAATTAAACACTATGACTCTGGCATCCGATTACAGTTGTGACGTGTTAATTATTGGCAGCGGTGCGGCAGGCCTGTCGCTGGCGCTGCGTCTGGCCGACCAGCAGCGGGTAACCGTATTGAGCAAGGGGCCGATCAACGAAGGTTCGACGCTGTATGCCCAGGGCGGGATAGCGGCCGTTTTCGATGAAACCGACAGCGTTGCCTCACATGTGGAAGATACGCTGGTTGCAGGCGACGGCCTCTGCGATCGGGAGGCAGTGTCCTTTATCGCCAGTAATGCCCGCCACTGTGTGCAGTGGCTAATCGATAACGGCATGATGTTTGATAAAGCGGACACGGACAGCAGCTATCATCTGACGCGTGAAGGCGGCCACAGCCATCGCCGTATCCTGCACAGCGCCGACGCCACCGGCCGCGCGGTAGAAACCACGCTGGTCAGCCAGGCACTCAGCCATCCCGGCATTACCATCCTTGAGCGCAGCAACGCGGTGGATTTGATCGTCTCAGATAAAATCGGCCTGCCGGGCGAGCGCCGCGTCGTGGGCGCCTGGATCTGGAACCGCAAACGCGAAAAGGTGGAAACCTGCCGCGCCCGGGCGGTAGTGCTGGCGACCGGCGGCGCCGCCAAAGTTTACCAGTACACCACCAATCCCGATGTGGCCTCCGGCGACGGCATCGCCATGGCCTGGCGCGCGGGCTGTCGCGTGGCTAACCTGGAGTTTAATCAGTTTCACCCGACCTGCCTGTACCATCCCGAGGCGAGAAACTTTTTGCTGACCGAAGCGCTGCGGGGCGAAGGCGCGCTGCTGAAACGACCCGACGGCACGCGCTTTATGCCTGACTTCGACGAGCGCGCAGAGCTGGCGCCAAGGGATATCGTCGCCCGCGCCATCGATCATGAGATGAAACGGCTGGGCGCGGACTGCATGTATCTGGATATCAGCCATAAACCGCCGGAATTTGTCAGGGCGCACTTCCCGACCATTGCCGAAAAGCTGAAGACGCTGGGTTTCGATCTGACCAAGGAGCCGATTCCGATTGTCCCGGCGGCGCACTATACCTGCGGCGGCGTGATGGTGGATCACTATGGCCGCACCGATTTGAACGGCCTGTATGCCATAGGCGAAGTCAGCTATACCGGGCTGCATGGCGCCAATCGTCTTGCTTCTAACTCGTTGTTGGAATGCCTGGTTTACGGCTGGTCGGCGGCAGAGAATATCGCCACCTGGCTTCAGCGCGTTGGGCCGGTAGATAATTTGCCCGCGTGGGACGAAAGCCGCGTGGACGACTCGGACGAGCAGGTCATCCTTCAGCATAACTGGCATGAGCTGCGGCTTTTTATGTGGGACTACGTGGGGATAGTGCGCACCACCCGACGGCTGGAAAGAGCGCTGCGCCGGATTAACCTGCTTCAGCAGGAAATTGATGAGTATTACGCCAACTTCCGTATTTCCAATAATCTGCTGGAGCTGCGTAACCTGGTGCAGGTGGCGGAACTGATGGTGCGCTGCGCGATGGCAAGAAAAGAGAGTCGCGGCCTGCACTATACGCTGGATTATCCCCAGCGGCTGGCGGAAGCCAGGCCGACCATCCTGACGCCCTGATTAACGGAAAAGATAAAAGTCGCGGGTCAGGCTGCAATGCGCTTCTGAATAACGCTGATCCGGCCCGCGTATCGTCATTCTGTCCTGAAAAAGCTCGCCCGATTCAGGCGACAGCGCCAACAGCACGCGGTTAGGCGGCCGGTTATCATTGTCGGCAACGTCGGTACGAAAACGCAGATGCCAGCCGCGCTGTAGCGCCAGTGCCACCAGCCGATCGCCTGCCGCTGTCGGCAGCACCACGCAAAAGAAACCGTCTTCGGTGATCAGCTCTTCGGCGCAGGCCAGCAGAACATCATGTGTCAGATCGGTAGTAGAGCGCGCCGAGGCACGTGCCGGCGTGGCGCATTCGCTGCCCGGTACAAAATAGGGCGGATTGCTGACAATCAGCGAGTAGCGGCGCTCGCACCGTTTTGTCCAGTGGCGAATATCGTCCTGATGGATGCGGATACGCCCGGCCCAGGGAGATGCCGCCGCGTTTTCCTGCGCCTGTCGCGCGGCCTGCTCATCCAGCTCAACCGCTTCCACGCAGACGTTTTCACCGGTACGCTGCGCCAGCATCAGCGCAATCAGGCCGCTGCCCGTGCCAATATCCAGCACGGCGGTAGCTTCCGCCACCGGCGCCCAGGCACCCAGCAGCACGCCGTCGGTGCCGACCTTCATGGCGCAGCGATCGTGCGCGATAAAAAATTGTTTAAAGGTAAAGCCGTTAGGGCGTAATACCGCTTTTTGTTGTGACATTTAAGCGACCTGAAAGGGAAACGGCGCTAGCATAGGACAATTAAGATGCAAGGAAAAGTCATTCATTCCACACAAAGAGATGAAGATCGCGCGCAATCTGTCTATAATCAGCGCCCCAAACTGAGGTAGACCATGACTGTAACCACTTTTTCCGAACTCGAACTTGATGAAAGCCTGCTGGACGCCCTGCAGGAAAAGGGCTTCACGCGCCCCACGGCAATCCAGGCCGCTGCGATCCCGCCTGCACTGGAGGGTCGCGACGTTCTGGGTTCGGCACCAACAGGTACAGGCAAAACCGCGGCTTACCTGCTGCCTGCGCTCCAGCATCTGCTGGACTTCCCGCGCAAAAAATCCGGCCCGCCGCGCATTCTGATCCTGACACCGACTCGCGAACTGGCGATGCAGGTGGCCGATCAGGCTCGCGAGCTGGCGAAAAACACGCATCTGGATATCGCGACCATCACCGGCGGCGTGGCTTATATGAACCATGCGGAAGTGTTCAGCGAAAACCAGGACGTGGTAGTCGCTACCACCGGTCGTCTGCTGCAATACATCAAAGAAGAGAACTTTGACTGTCGTGCGGTAGAGACGCTGATCCTGGATGAAGCCGACCGTATGCTGGATATGGGCTTCGCGCAGGATATCGAAACTATCGCGGCGGAAACCCGCTGGCGTAAACAGACGCTGCTTTTTTCCGCCACGCTGGAAGGCGAAGCGATTAAAGATTTCTCCGAGCGCCTGCTTAACGAGCCGGTCGAGATTGAAGCCGATCCCGCCCGCCGCGAGCGTAAGAAGATCCTGCAATGGTATTACCGCGCCGATGACGTTAAGCATAAAACCGCCCTGCTGCTTCACCTGCTGAAACAGCCGGAAGTCACCCGTTCGGTGATCTTCGTGCGCAAGCGCGAGCGTGTGCATGAGCTGTGCGGCTGGCTGCGCGACGCCGGTATCAACTCCAGCTATCTGGAAGGTGAACTGGAGCAGTTCAAGCGTAACGAAGCGATTAAGCGTGTCGTCGATGGCCGTGTCAACGTGCTGGTGGCTACCGACGTCGCGGCGCGCGGCATCGATATTGACGATGTCAGTCACGTCTTTAACTTCGATCTGCCGCGCACGGCGGATACCTATCTGCACCGCATCGGTCGTACCGGCCGCGCGGGCAAAAAAGGCACTGCGATTTCGCTGGTGGAAGCGCATGACTTTTTACTGCTGGGTAAAATCAGCCGCTACGTCAACGAGCCCCTGAAGGCCCGCACCATCGATGAGCTGCGTCCAACCACGCGCGCGCCAAGCGAAAAGCTGAACGGCAAGCCGTCGAAGAAAGTGCTGGCGAAGCGTAAAGAGCAGAAAGAGAAGAAAGATAGCGAAGAGAAGCCGCGCGTGAAGAAACGCCATCGCGATGCCAAAAACGTTGGCAAGCGTCGCAAGCCGAGCTCTGCGCCAAAAACCGACAGCGCTGAATAAATACGCTGCTCAACAAAAAACCGCCCTCGTCAGGGCGGTTTTTTTACATCTTTTATTTTATTTATTACTGTTTAACCTGATTTTCTGCCTGAAATACTGATTTCTGCCATGCAGCTGCGCGGCCCTTTCCTTGTTTTTAAATTACATCTTATATTTCAATAAACTAAGATAATATTTCCCTGATGTTATTTTCAGCGCCCGCCTTATTATCCTCAGGCAGCCGTCTTTCTCTTACAGGCTTGCAGTAAAGGTACGAGCAATCACATCGCGCTGCTGTTCAGGCGTTAACGCGTTGAAACGCACGGCGTAGCCTGACACGCGGATCGTCAGCTGCGGATATTTTTCCGGATGTTTGACGGCATCTTCCAGCGTTTCACGGCGCAGCACGTTAACGTTCAGGTGCTGACCACCCTCTACGCGTACCTGCGGCTGGATATCCAGCGGTACGTCGCGGTATTCAAACTGGCCGAAATCGCTTACCGGTACAATTTGATCTTCTTTATAGCTGTTTTTGGCGCAGATGCAGCGAGCTTCTTCTTTTTCATTGTCGAGCAGCCAGAAAGAGTTAACTAGCGCTGGATTAGTTGCTTTGGTGATTTGGATTCCGGAAATCATTGTTGCCTCCCAGGCGGTTGGTGGCTGATGAAATATCAGCAGAGAAAATTGATCTGTATCCGACCTATATAACAGCCTGGAAACCAGGCAGCTTTGACCGAAATCAAAAAGTGAGCGGCCTTTACTGTGCACATATCGTCAACTTTATGATTTATCTCAACTTTACCGCGCCGCTCTTTCCTGGTTTTTTTTGTATTTTTAAACTTTATTTTAAGTTTGTGTCGGTAGCGATCCGCGCTAAGCTACACCCTGATTACCCTAAAGGAGGCGGACATGGTCAATACGCTGACCTGGCACGATGTGCTGGCAGAGGAAAAAGAGAAACCTTACTTCATCGAGACGTTATCGATGGTGGCTAAAGAACGTGCGGCCGGAAAAACCGTTTATCCGCCGCAAAAGGACGTGTTCAATGCTTTTCGCCTGACGGAGCTGGGCGATGTCAAAGTGGTGATCCTCGGTCAGGATCCATATCACGGCCCTAATCAGGCGCATGGCCTTGCCTTCTCGGTGCTGCCCGGCGTGGCCGTGCCGCCGTCGCTGGTGAATATGTATAAGGAACTGGTCACCGATATTCCGGGCTTCCAGCGTCCCAATCATGGTTTTCTGGAAAGCTGGGCGCGTCAGGGCGTGCTGCTGTTGAATACGGTCTTAACCGTGGAGGCGGGACAGGCGCATTCACATGCCCGTTTCGGCTGGGAAACCTTTACCGACCGCGTGATTGCCGTCATTAACGAGCATCGCGAGAACGTGGTGTTTTTGCTATGGGGATCGCACGCGCAGAAAAAAGGCAGCATTATCGATCGCCAGCGCCATCATGTTTTACAGGCGCCCCACCCTTCTCCGCTTTCGGCCCATCGCGGCTTCTTTGGCTGCGGACACTTTTCCAAAACCAATGAATGGCTGGAACAGCACGGTGAGCAGCCGATAGACTGGACGCCGGTTCTGCCAGACTAGCTTCTCTGGCTGCGGCTGCGGACACAAAAAAAGCACCCGAAGGTGCTTTTTTTCGTTATAGCTATCAGCCTTTGGCTTTCGCTACCGCAACCATTGCCGGGCGCAGCAGGCGACCGTTCAGCGTGTAGCCGCGCTGCATGACCATCAGCACGTGATTCGGCGCCACGTCTTCGGATTCAATCATCGACATCGCCTGATGGATTTCCGGGTTAAACGGCACGTTGACGTCGCCAACCACTTCCACGCCGAACTTACGCACGGCGCCAAGCAGGGATTTCAGCGTCAGATCGATACCCTCGATCATCGCGGTCAGCTCGCTGTTCTCTTTGTCGGCCAGTTCCAGCGCGCGCTCCAGGCTGTCGATAACCGGCAGCAGCTCGTTGGCGAATTTTTCCAGCGCAAATTTATGCGCTTTTTCCACATCCAGTTCGGTGCGGCGACGAATATTTTCGATTTCGGCCTGAGCACGCAGCTGCGCTTCACGAACGCCACCCTGCGCCTGTGCCAGCTGGGCTTCCAGCTCGGCAATGCGCTCATCACGCGGATCCACGCCTTCTGCTGTCTCCGCGTCCTGGGTTGCCTGTTCCATCTCGATATCGTCTGAGACTTGCTCGTTTGGTGTGTTCTGTTCTTTACTACTCATGAATTTCTCCGCGTTTGTGCACATTCATCTCGCTGGTTCGCTTATTATGGGGATCAGAATTGCGGTTTCAAGGGAACCCGTTACATTGTCTGAGGTAGTTTACCTCATGAGGAACACCAGCATCATGAACAACCATTTTAACTGCATCGGTATTGTGGGCCATCCGCGCCATCCTACCGCGCTGACCACTCACGAAATGCTCTGTCGCTGGCTTACGGCGAAGGGCTATCAGGTGATCATCGAAGAGCAGATAGCCCGCGAGCTGAATCTGGCCGACGTCGAAACCGGCTCGCTGTCAGAAATCGGGCAAAAGGCCGATCTGGCGGTGGTGGTAGGCGGCGATGGCAATATGCTGGGCGCGGCGCGGGTGCTGGCTCGCTACGATATCAAGGTCATCGGCATCAATCGCGGCAACCTGGGTTTCCTGACCGACCTCGATCCGGATAACGCGCAGCAGCAGCTGGCCGACGTGCTGGAAGGCAAGTACATTACGGAAAGCCGCTTTTTGCTGGAGGCGCGGGTTTGCCGCCAGGGCCGCGAGCCGCGCGTCGGTACGGCAATAAACGAGGTGGTGCTGCATCCCGGCAAGGTCGCGCATATGATTGAGTTTGAAGTGTATATCGATGAGACCTTCGCTTTTTCGCAGCGTTCCGACGGCCTGATTATCTCTACGCCGACCGGGTCGACCGCCTATTCGCTTTCCGCTGGCGGCCCTATCCTGACGCCCTCGCTGGATGCGATTGCTATTGTGCCCATGTTCCCGCATACGCTTTCAGCCAGGCCGCTGGTAATCAACAGCAACAGTACGATTCGGCTGCGCTTTTCCCATATGCGCAGCGACCTGGAAGTCAGCTGCGACAGTCAGATCGCGCTGCCTATCCAGGAAGGCGAAGACGTACTGATCCGCCGTAATGACGATCACCTGAATCTTATTCATCCGCAAAATTACAACTATTTCAATACGTTAAGCTCAAAACTTGGCTGGTCGAAAAAATTGTTTTAAAATCCGTTGCCAGCTACTTTACTGGTTATAGAACCAGTATATACTGTATGAAAAACCATATCTGTGTTTTCATACAGGAACGCTTTCTATGCTGGCACAACTGACCATCAGTAATTTTGCGATTGTTCGTGAACTTGAAATCGATTTTCAGCGTGGCATGACCGCAATCACCGGCGAAACCGGCGCGGGTAAATCTATTGCTATCGATGCGCTCGGCCTCTGCCTGGGCGGTCGCGCTGAAGCCGATATGGTGCGTCAGGGCGCAAATCGCGCCGACCTCTGTGCCCGCTTCTCCCTGAAAGATACCCCTTCTGCCCTCGCCTGGCTGGTGGAGAACCAGCTGGACGAAGGCAGCGAATGCCTGCTGCGCCGCGTAATCAGCAGCGACGGCCGCTCTCGCGGCTTTATCAACGGCACCTCCGTTCCGCTTTCCCAGCTGCGCGATCTGGGCCAGCTGCTGATTCAGATCCACGGTCAACACGCCCATCAGCTGCTGCTGAAGCCAGAACATCAGAAAACGCTGCTGGATGGCTACGCGGGCGAGAACGGCCTGATGCAGGAAGTGGCGCAGAGCTATCGCCAGTGGAACCAGAGCTGTCGCGTGCTGGCGCAGCATCAGCAGCTGTCGCAGGAGCGTGAAGCCCGTCGCGAGCTGTTGCAGTATCAGCTCAAAGAGCTGAACGAGTTTGCGCCGGTTGCAGGCGAATATGAAGCCATCGAGGAAGAGTACAAGCGTCTGGCGAACAGCGGTCAGCTGCTGTCCACCAGCCAGCAGGCGTTAATGCTGCTGGCCGACGGTGAACATACTACGTTGCAGAACCAGCTTTATACCGCGCAGCAGCTGTTGAGCGAACTGGTGGCGATGGATGATAAACTCAACGGCGTTTGCGTCATGCTGGACGAGGCGGCCATTCAGATCAGCGAGGCCAGTGACGAACTGCGTCATTACTGCGAACGTTTAGATCTCGACCCTAACCGTCTTTACGAGCTGGAGCAGCGTCTGTCGCGCTATATCTCGCTGTCGCGCAAGCATCGCATCTCTGCGGACGAGCTGGCTGGCTATCATCAGCAGCTGCTGGAAGAGCAGGCCCAGCTCGATCAGCAGGAAAGTAATCAGGAAGAGCTGGCGCTGGCCGTGGCAAAGCATCACAAAACCGCCGTGGAATGCGCCGAACGTCTGCATGAGCGCCGTATGCACTATGCGCAGGAGCTGAGCCAGCTGATTGGCGAAAGTATGCACGCGCTGTCAATGCCGCACGGCCGCCTGGCTATTGAAGTCCAGTTCAACCCGGATCATCTGACCGCAGAAGGCGCAGATCGTATCGAGTTCCGCGTGACCACGAACCCAGGGCAGCCGCTGCAGCCGCTGTCCAAAGTCGCTTCCGGCGGCGAGCTGTCGCGTATCGCGCTGGCGATTCAGGTGATTACCGCGCGTAAGATGGATACCCCAGCCTTGATTTTCGATGAGGTGGATGTGGGTATCAGCGGCCCAACCGCTGCGGTCGTCGGTAAAATGCTGCGCCAGCTGGGTGAATCCACCCAGGTCATGTGCGTAACCCACCTTCCGCAGGTAGCGGGCTGTGGTAATCACCATTTCTTTGTCAGCAAGGAAACGGACGGCGAGATGACCGAAACGCATATGCAGCCGCTGGACAAGCGCGCGCGTCTGCAGGAGCTGGCGCGTTTGCTGGGCGGCAGCGAGGTAACGCGCAACACATTGGCTAACGCAAAAGAGCTTTTGGCGGCCTGAAACGGCACTTTTTTGGCATCCGGCGGTCATAACCTTGCTTCGTAGAGGTTTCCAACTGCGGAAAGGTTTATTATCATCGGCTTCTGACGCTGTGATCGAAGCGATAAACCGATACAGAATATAAAATAGCCTGATGCCCAAGGTGTTGGCCCGAAAAGGAATAAAGATACTTATGCGCTGTAAAACGCTGACTGCTGCGGCGGTGGTTCTGCTGATGACGACCGCCGGATGTTCCACTCTGGAGCGAGTGGTTTACCGGCCGGACATCAACCAGGGCAACTACCTGGTTGCGAATGACGTCTCTAAAATCCATACCGGCATGACCCAACAGCAGGTGGCTTACACCCTGGGCACGCCGATGATGCACGATCCTTTCGGCAGCAACGTCTGGTATTACGTTTTCCGTCAGGAGCCGGGCCATCAACCTGTGACCCAGCAGACGCTGACGCTGACCTTTGACAGCAACGGCGTATTGACCAATATCGATAACAAGCCTCAGCTGTCGTCCAATAAGCGCTAAGGCAGAGGCTGACCAACCTGTCGGCCCGACTGCGGTCGTGTAGATTGGGAAGGCGACGGGAAGAAAAACAGATAAGGCGCTGAAGAGCGCCTTATTTTTTTGCGGCTCGCTCTGCGCGCTGGCGGCGCAGCTCTTTGGGATCGGCCAGCAGCGGACGATAGATTTCAATCCTGTCGCCACTGTGCACTTCATCGCTCAGCTTAACCGGACGGCTGAAAATGCCCACTTTGTTGCTGGCAAGATCAATATCGTTGCGCAGCTCCAGCAGTCCGGAAGCTTTAATCGCCTGTTCGACAGTGGCGCCCTCTTCCACGTTAACCGTATAAAGATACTGTTTTTCAGGAAGCGCATAGACCACTTCTACCGCGATATCAGGCACTGTAAACCTCTTTTGCGCGCTTGGTGAAAGCCTGCACCATGCTGCTGGCCAGTTCTTTAAAGATGCGGCCAAACGCCATCTCTACCAGCATGTTGGTGAATTCAAACTCCAGATTCAGTTCAACTTTACAGGCATCTTCGCTCAGTTCGGTAAACTGCCAGCCGCCGGTCAATTTGCGGAAAGGCCCGTCAACCAGCTGCATCTGGATGCTCTTGTTGTTGTTCAGCGTGTTGCGCGTGACGAAGGTTTTGCTGATCCCGGCTTTGGAAACATCTACCGACGCCGTCATCTGCTGCTCACTGGAATCCAGCACGCGACTGCCGGTACACCCTGGTAGAAACTCCGGATAGGCATCCACATCGTTTACCAACCGGAACATTTGCTCAGCACTGTAGGGCACCAGCGCAGAACGACTAATCTGGGACATAACGTTTCCTGTTAATCTTAAACTTTACAATAATAACATCGACGGCCTGTAAACAAAAATTCTCAGCCGCCAGCGTTCTGCTAAAATAGCGCTTTTCCCCGCGCTTGTTGTTACAGGGGATGCCATCATTCACCGCTTCATGTACACTAAGTTGCACTATGACAAAGAAAAAAGCACATAAACCCGGTTCTGCCACCATTGCCATGAACAAGCGGGCGCGCCACGAATACTTCATTGAGGAAGAGTTCGAAGCGGGTCTGTCGCTCCAGGGATGGGAGGTCAAATCTCTCCGTGCAGGTAAGGCCAACATCAGCGAAAGCTACATTATGCTGCGCGATGGTGAGGCGTTTCTGTTCGGCGCAACTTTTCAGGCGCTGACCGGCGCATCCTCTCACGTGGTTTGCGATCCTACGCGCACCCGTAAACTTCTGTTGAAGGAGCGAGAGCTGGATACGCTGTTTGGCAAAGCTAATCGCGACGGTTACACCATCGTGCCGCTGTCGCTGTACTGGAAAAACGCCTGGGCCAAGCTGAAAATCGGCGTGGCGAGAGGTAAGAAAGAGCACGACAAGCGTGACGACATCAAAGAGCGTGAGTGGAAGACAGACAAAGCACGTATAATGAAGCACGCAAATCGCTAAGGTGCTGGCATTGCGTGAGGTTTTTCTGTTATACTGCTAAACAGTACTTGGGGCTGATTCTGGATTCGACGGGATTTGCGAAGCCCTAGGAGCATGCCGAGGGGCGGTTTGCCTCGTTAAAAGCCGCAAAAAAATAGTCGCAAACGACGAAAACTACGCCCTAGCAGCTTAATAACCTGCTAAGAGCCCTCTCTCCCTAGCCTCCGCTCTTAGGACGGGGATCAAGAGAGGTCAAACCCAAAAGAGATCGCGTGGATGCCCTGCCTGGGGTTGAAGCGTTAAATCCAATCAGGCTAGTTTGTTAGTAGCGTGTCCGTTCGCAGCTAACCGGCGAATGTAAAGACTGGACTAAGCATGTAGTGCCGACGGTGTAGTAATTTCGGACGCGGGTTCAACTCCCGCCAGCTCCACCAAATTCTTGGTCGATGGCTACCAGAACCATTCGATGAAGTCCTGAAAGCCCGCAAAGCGAAAGTTTTGCGGGCTTTTTTGTGCCCTGGATTTGTCGCGCAGCGATACAAGCGAGATGGCCGCAATTGCTGGCCAGAGAGGACAATACCACGGCGGCGACCATCGACACGCTGGAATCCTCCCGCGAGCGCGCCAGCGTGGTGGGCTTCTCTCTGATTATCCTGCCTGACCAGGAGAAATGGAGCGGCGACGGCGCGGGCATCAAGGCGATTACCGGCGGCGATGCGGTAGCCATCGACCCGAAATATCGTGACGCCTATTCAACGCACATCCCGGCGGTCATTTTGGCGGTGAACAACAATCCGATGCGCTTCAGCGACCGCAGCGGCGGCGTATCGCGCCGCCGGGTTATCCTGCCGTTCCCGGACGTGATACCGGCGAACGAACGTGATCCAAAACAGCTGGAAAAGATTGCCCGTGAGCTGGCGGTTATCGTGCGCCACCTGATGCAGCGCTTCACCCGACCTGATGATGCCCGCGAGCTGTTGCAGGCGCAGCAGTCGTCAGAGGAAGCGCTGGAAATCAAGCGCAGCGCCGACCCGCTGGTCGACTTCTGCGGCTACCTGACGCCGCTGAGCACGCCGACCGGGCTGTTTATCGGCAACGCTAATATCCGGCCGGTGAATCCGCGTCGCTACCTCTATCACGCCTACCTGTCGTTTATGGAGGCCAGAGGCCATCAGTATCTCATGAGCCTGACGGCGTTTGGCCAGGCGGTGCCGCAGATGCTGAAGGAGTACGAGATAGAGCTGCTGAAGCGCAAGACTAAGAACGGCATCCAGACCCGCCTGGAGCTGAGCGAGGACTGCGAGGCCGACTGGCTGCCGCTCTGTGATGCATAATTTATACGAAAAAACTAAACCGGACATACTGAACAGAAGGCAAAAACGGAAGCATTCAGGACATATAGCAAGGGAGCAGGGATGAAAGAATTAACCCAGTATATTTAATGTGTCAATTATGACAATTTCTGAATGTAAGGGGGCCACCCCCCTTTAATTACTTGTGCCACTCAGTCAGAATTTGGTTACTAATTTCATCCGAGATGATTGTACCAATAAGCTGAGTTATTGGTTGCGTCTACAACAATAAGTTTATCATCATTATCCATAACCGCCCTTACAATTTTGGCTGCATCCTCGGCAGAGTAATTACAGTTAACATACCAGTTCGACTCAGTTGGTACAGCCCAATTCCCTAAAGATTTAATTGCATCATACACAGCCGCATAATTTTTCGTTTTAATGAGGTCGTAAGTAATAAATAAATTATTAGCCATAAATCATCTCCCAAAGGACAAAGAAAAAAGCGCCTCGAAAGGCGCTCATATATCAATGGTCTTTAAGCCATGCCTGTACTTTCTTAGCCGAATGACCTACGGCCTGTACGGCTTGAATAAGTTTGGCCTCGCTAACACCAAACTTTTTAGCCCAATCACGTCTTTCGTAATCCTGTTTGATACTTATTAAATCATTGTCAGGGGTGCCGATTTTGGTCTTATCATCAGCCATTTTACTGATTCCTCGTGATACAGGCTTATGCCTGCCCTTTAGTTATATGACTCCCGTGCCGCTTCGTAAACGATCAATAATCAAACAATTGACACTGATCATAAAACCAGTAAAATGCTTTGACTTTACTCAGGATAGATGACGCCAACCCCTTTATATTGTTGTCGGTAACTCACTAGCATTGAGCTCATGCTGGTGGGTGAAAGGCCACATAAACGCCCAACATTAAAACAGCCCTCAGCTGCGTTAGCGGAGCAATGTCCCGCAGCATGCACGCACCCGATTCTATGGCAGTGATCTAATACGACAGACGTAAGGCGCTGTCACAGCACAGCGGCGGTATTGATAGTTCCAAAGGAAGACGCGGACAGCGGCCACGTCAGTGCGGCGTAGTTCCTGCCGCCCGGAACTATTCAATAGAAAGCGATACACATCTTCGAATACAGCAGCATTTGTAATCCGTCCAGCCAGTGGCATGTTTCCGAGGTGTTCTAGATAGCCCCGCATCGCTTTTCTTAATAGTTGGTCTATCCATGTAACCATAATTCAAAGTCTCAATTGTCAGACGCAGCTCGTTTACAGGCTTCGTATTCAATCCTCGTGACCTGCTCCCCATTGATAAAAACACTGCAATGTTAGTCGTTCTTCCATTAATTGAGAGAACAGTTTTAAACTTCCGTTTCTCGCTCAAAGCCGACTTGCAACGTAGGCATAGGTTCCTTTCAGCCAAGCAGTGAAACCGGCCATCTTCCGCAGTGGACGAAAATCCAAACATTGCCATCATACTTTTACGTCTGAAGGTCAATGGTGTTCACCTCGGGTGAAGAGTGGTGAAGAGTGCCAATCTAAGTGATCACCAGATAATGTTATGATTTTTAAGAATAAACATTAAAGGTGAACAGGGTGAACACTTTTTAATAAAATCTTTTTTTTCTGAAGATAACCTGTGCATTTAGTTTCATGAAGTCTGAACTTATCCGCTATCGAAAAGTACAGACAAAACGGCATTGGTATACGTTTAGGTATACCAACCAAAGTTGAATTCATAAAAGTCACACTAATACAGTAATTTGAAGGAAAAATTCAGATTCCGCCAGCCCACCAAATTATTGGTCGATGGCTACCAGAACCATTCGATGAAGTCCTTAAAGCCCGCAAAGCGAAAGTTTTGCGGGCTTTTTTGTGTCCTGGATTAGTCGCGCACTGATACAAGCGAGATGGCCGCAATTGCTGGCCAGAGAGGACAATACTACGGCGGCGACCATCGACACGCTGGAATCTTCGAGAGAACATGCAAGCATGGTTGGCTACTCGCTGATTATCCTGCCGGATCAGGAAAAATGGAGCGGTGACGGCGCGAGTATCAAGGCGATTACCGGCGGCGATGCCGTGGCGATTGACCCGAAGTACCGCGACGCCTGTTCAACTCACATCCCGGCGGTGATACTGGCTGTGAACAATAATCCGATGCGCTTCAGTGGCCGCAGCGGCGGCGTGTCCCGCCGCCGGGTCATCCTGTTGTTCCCGGACGTGATACCGGCGAACGAACGTGATCCAAAACAGCTGGAAAAGATTGCCCGTGAGCTGGCGGTTATCGTGCGCCACCTGATGCAGCGCTTTACCCGACCTGATGATGCCCGCGAGCTGTTGCAGGCGCAGCAGTCGCCTGAGGAAGCGCTGGAAATCAAGCGCAGCGCCGACCCGCTGGTCGACTTCTGCGGCTACCTGACGCTGCTCAGAACGCCAACTGGCCTTTTTATCGGCAATGCCAATATCCGGCCGATGAATCCGAGACGATACCTGTATCATGCCTATCTGTCGTTTATGGAGGCCAGAGACCATTAGCATCCCATGATGCCTGACAGCATTCGGCCCGGCGGTGCTATTGCTGGTTTAATGTGTGGGCCTGACGCACCCGTATGCGTGCTATTAGGCGGATTTGTGGGCGGTGCTTTAGCGGCATGGGAAATGGGCAACTGGTGGAAATAGAGATGGAAGAAATTACGACACTATCGTTATCGGAAGTGAATCAGGCAACAGATACCACCCAGGCCCGGTCTGAAGTGCTGCTTGAAGACAACTCAACAGGAATTATTATTCCCGGCCAAGTGCTTGAGGCTGCGATAAAAGTCGATGCGCGTCGCTATCTTTTATTCGTGACGGATGACGTCATCTTTGAAGAAATGCTGACGATCCTACTGCTGGATCTTTCTCAAGGCGTAGTAGAAGAACTAACTATTGGAGGCGCTTATACTTCAGGTCGCTTTGAAGATTTAAAGGTTTCGCCCCGCTCCGCAAGCTTCCGCTTTATCGGTGATACCACATGGACAGTAAAAGTATCGCCTTCACCCACGTTAAAACTGCCCTTTTCCGATCCTCGCGGTGTAAGTCGTCCGACGATATTGCGGAAATACATTGATATCTCCGCTACCCCTGCTCCGGCCAGGGCTGAAGGTGGCTGTTAGTGCAGTCTCTGGGCGCTTTTCTTTATCACCAGAACAGGCGACAAAGCTGCGAGACGAAACGCTCTTGGCATACGCTCAGCTATACTCATCAAAATTGAATTTATTAAATCATATAAATAACGTTGCCGAGAAAATTCAGATTCCGCCAGCCCATCCGGCAAAGACCTGAGAGCCCATATGGCATAAGCCCTGCGGGCTTTTTTGTATCCTTCAGCGGCGTTGTGCCCAGACCTTTCCGCATTAACCGCTATACATCAGCGATAACCTCTGTAATCGCTCCACTTAAACTCGCTCAGCCATTCTCTCTACCGTAGTCCACGCCCTAAGCGCTTCCGGCAGCCTCATTAGCGGGCGACCAATAGTGAAAACGACAGCGCTTCCAGTTTAACAATAGCCCGGGGATAGCCTGAGCCAGCTTGCTGGCGTGATCAAAATCAGTAATTTGTTGCTGATGAACCAAACGATAGCTATCGGTAACGGCTAGCCAGCTAATCTGCACGTCGTTCAGTTTCAGCAAGGCCGCCTCGCCTTCCGCTGACTCTGCGGCAAACGCAAAGTCCATCACTGCTGATAATTCATTCATCAATCCGGCCACGTCGCCTGTATCCGGCTGGCAGATATCATTAACCGCCAGGTAAACCCGGCTACGTAAGAACAAGGGGAAAATGCGCTAAATAGCCATGTTCGCAGCAGGCAGCAACGCTGGTGATGCGCCATGCTAAACTGGCCTCCTCTCGCCTGTCGCCAGTCCGCCTCAATTCGTGCGCCAGGCGCCTGCTGGCAGGCTGCACTCAGCAAGACGTCTGGCTATAATGCGCTCATTATTGCTTAACGCGCGCGACCGGTCAGACGCAACACCAGACCAATAAAAAGTAGCGCAATGCCCGAGGCATAAATCGGGAACCAGCGCGCCCACCAGTTAGTAGAGAACAGCGGCGCGCTGTTGACATGACTGACGGCATAGCTGCCATAGAGATTCACGGCCAAAGCTATTGCAAAGCTAACAAGGCCGATAAAAACCAGTAGATTCGAGACCTTATGCATTGTGCTTCTCCTGTTCAGGGCCGGATAGAAATTGTCGCCGGAAATCACTATTTCAATATAAATTTCATTGATGTAATTATTTTCTGCGCCTGTATCCAACTGCTCTCTGGTGAGGAAAGTGCTTCCCGGAAAATCCTCCAGTCGACTATTCGCACCAGCAGAAGCAGCGGGTCAACACAGTGTGCATTGCTCAGTCGGCACCATACTGGCCAGGCCGACTTTACCTCGAGCGGCGAATGATGTTCACCTTCGGATGAAGAATGGCGAAGAATTTCCGCCTAATTAATCATTTAAGTCACTGATAATAAATCACAAAAATTAAAAAGTGAACAGGGTGAATACTTTTCCCTTATATTTTTTATTACAATCTTCAAAAAATTAGTTTAACAATTACTCTTTCAGACTAAGACATCACGTCACTAACTTTGATAGCTTTAACCTGCTATAGCGAAAGACAACCCGTGTAATGGTCTATGCCTGGATACTAACTATCGACCGGTTGAAAAACCGTAGACGAAACGGCATTGATATACCACTCAAAGTTGAATTCAAAAAAACCATTTAAAAACATAAAGAGCAGAAGATCCAAAATAAAGAGCAGAAGAACCAAAAAATTAGAAAATTGCCAAATGGCGTTTTGATAAATCAGACCTGAACGGTACGTCCTCAGCACGAGAGCTGTAAAAGATTACAGGCAGTAATAATTGAAGATTTACATCACTGCCAGTCACCGCGTATTATCCTCTGTTAACTCTACACCGGACAATGACACAAGGAATGTATCATGATGGCGGCTCTACAGTTTCCCTGTACTATATTCAAAACTCAAAATAGGATGGATGACTATAGCGCTGAGGATATGCGCTGTGGCGATCTGACTGAAGCACAACTGAAATCCCATTACCGGCTGGACTATATCTCTGACCGTGTTGATCCTTACATGCTGACCCGGCGTTCCTCAATGGATCGGCCTCAATCCATGTTCTGTTGCAATCGGCGCGGAGCCGGAGAGAAAATTAGTCGGCAGCAGTGCGCCATGATGCTGTTTGATGAGTTCCGCTCGTTATCCCGTAATTTTTCCATTTATGGGCCGTACAGCCACCTGATCGAAAAGATGATCATCCATATGCAAAACGGCAACGGTACGCCTTTCCATGATATGTCACTGGACACAGCTTTAAAGGAGCATATTCTTAATGACAAATCAAAAAATAGCACTCGCCTAAGACTGCATGAAGTTATTAAAAAAAATATTGATTGGCATAAAAAACATTACCCAGCAAAAGAAAAGGATAAATTAAAAGAAATAATCCTCGGCGGGAAACTCCCTAAATTTGACCGTTTCCAGGATGATTTTAATGGCATGGGTATCACTGTTCATGATACCTGGGCAACGCGTATCACCATAAAATCACTGCATATCTATAACGATCACTTTCGCGCAGTGGTGCATTACAAAGTTCAGGATCACTTTGGCCTCGACAGTGACGATATACTGAAGAAAAAATTCAGCCAGTTCCATTTTTTCCGTATCTGGTTCGTGCTCCAGCGATACAATCAGTTTGGCTTCAAGCCCTTTATGACCAACATGGAAGCCATCATAGAAATTAAGGGAGCTCACAAATGAGAGTGAAAAATAGGAGAACTATAGCTTCGTTCTTTCTGGCTGGCTTGGTGCTGCTTGTCTACTGGTTTTGGTTGTCTCTGCGTCCAGTAGAGATTGTCGCTATTCATCACAGAAGTAGTGGTTTCAGTGATGTGCTGGTCACTAGTTTTCCACCGACTGATAAAGGGAAAATTAAATGGTGGTTAAAAAACCAGAATATGTTAAAAGATAAATATGCCATTCCAAAACCTGATTCAAATGGCTATTTTTATGTCACCTTCTGGTTGTTTGGGAAAGGGTATAAGGAAGAAGGAAAATATGACAGACTCTGTTTTAATGATATAAAAACAAAAATAAACTGCATCGAAAAGGACGCTATCTTTTCTGTAGATAAAAGTAGAAATATGGGTTTAATGTTCACTGTGTATGATGGCGATAATTATCGCTTAGACCTTAATGGCGACATTATAAAAGTTACATCTGATTAGGTCTGCCTCTCTCGCGTAGAGGCAGCAATAAAATCATTCGCCCTGCCCGGCTTGCACCAGCAAAGCGGAAGTAGCAAATACTCAGGAGTCTATCCAGACGGAGAAAAGCGGCAATGCCTTGCCGCCGCCTCACTGATATTGCGCCTTTCCCCGACATGAACGCCCTGTTTTGATATGCGCCGGGTATGATTGCATTCTCTACCATGACGACAGCCTTGAGTGACCTGTTAAATCCAGCGACAGTAAAATCCGGCGGTTTCGCTCATTCGCCCCGCCATTAAAAAGCGCGCGAAAAGGGCTTTGTGCTTATCCATCAGCCAGCTTCGCTAAGGCCCGAATTACACAGGCCTGCTTTCAGCAGCGCGTTCTGGCAGGATCCACTCGCCGGTTACCTACTCCAGCTGGCTGGCAATCAGGCGCAGCTGTTCGGCAAGCTGCTTTAAATTTTGCTGCTTTTGATTGGCCGCACCGGTAGAGCTGCGCACCACCAGCTTCGCCGGCAGGATTGATGACGAGCGTTGCCGATCTAGATCGCTGGCCAACAGAATACGCGCTACCGCTTCTTTTCCCTGTAGGTCAAGATCCAACGAAACCGTGGTCAGAGCCGGATGGAAAAACGCGCTTTCATAAGTGTCATCGTAGCCAATAACGGAAATCTGTCCGGGTACCGCCACGCCGCGCTGATGAAGCGCGCTTAACACGCCGAGCGCCATCTGATCGTTGCCTACCAGCAGCGCGCTGAAGTCAGGCGCTTCACGCAGCAGCTGCAGGATGCCGTTATAGCCGCTCTGCGCGTCCCAGTTACCGTGGCGGATGCTGACCGGCTCCAGGCCATAGCTGGCCAGCGTCTCCAGCCAGCTTTTCAGACGCAGCCTGGCGGAAACCGACTGTTCAGGCCCGGCCAGCAACGCAAAATCACGGTGCCCCTGCTCATAAAGATATTTGATGCTGGCGCGGGTGCCGTCCGCCGGGTTAAACGAAACGTTAAACACCGACGTGTAGGGATCGACATCCAGAAACAGGCACAGGATATCTTCGTTCTCCAGCACGATCCGCTCGGCATCTTCGCTCTCCAGCGGCACGTTGATAATGACCTTATCCACCCGCTGCGACTTCAGCTCATTGATACAATCCTGCAAACTTTGATTGACGTTCTCATCAATCATGGCGATCAGCACCTGATAGTCAGCGGCATTGGCGTAGCGTTTTACCGCCGCGGCCACCTGTGAAGGCGCGTGCAGCGCCAGCGAGGTGGTCACCAGTCCCAGCGTCGTGCTTTGCTTACCGACCAGCTGCTGCGCCAGTCTGTTAGGCACGTAGCGCAGAGTTTCAATGGCGGCCTCCACCTTGCGCCGCGTTGCTTCCGAGACGTTTGCCGACTTATTCAAAACCCGCGAAACCGTCTGATACGACACGCCAGCATGGCGGGCAACGTCCTCTAAGGTGGCATTTTTTGATTTCATAACTCGCATCCCTGTTAACCAGTGGCGGAATAGTATCATAACGTAACTTCAGGTCAGGTTACCGTTATCACACTGCAATAAAACAACAAAAAAGTTATACCTTCACATACAGGATTAAGTGATCTGTTTCACCAATCGTTACAAAATGCGCCCTTTTATTTGCAGTATGTCACATATTATTGCGATTTGAATTGTCACCCTCTGGGGGAAAGGCGTTTACTGCCGCCGTATGTGAACGTATTACAATTAAACTGAGGGTAACATGAATACAAGGCTTCGCACTGCTGCTGTGGCGCTCGCTGCAGTCCTGACCTCCCCTACACTTTATGCGGCGATCGACAACATTGATTTCCATGGCTACCTGCGCGGTGGCGTAGGCGTGTCTCAGGATGGCGGCATGGAAGAGTGGCAGAAAAACAAGATTGGCCGTCTGGGCAACGAAGCGGATACCTATGGCGAGGTTGAGCTGGGCAGCGAAGTCTATAAACAGGATGACGTCAGCTTCTACGTCGACACCATGGTCAGCATGTTTTCCGACGGCTCCAACGACAACGAAACCACTTTCGGCGACGATGCGCAGTTTGGCCTGCGTCAGCTTAATCTGCAGATCAAGGGGCTGATGCCTGGCGACAAAAATGCGGTGATCTGGGGCGGTAAACGCTATTACCAGCGCCACGATTTACATATCATCGATACCAAATACTGGAATATTTCCGGTTCCGGCGCCGGTATTGAAAACTATACGCTCGGCCCCGGCGCCATCTCCTTCGCCTGGATCCGTGGCGATGCCAATGACGTGGACTACCGCGTGGATGACGACAACGACGTAAATATTAACTACCTCGATCTTCGTTATGCCGGCTGGAAACCCTGGAGCGGCGCGTGGACCGAGTTTGGTATTGATTACGCCATTCCTAACACCACCAAAAAACAGGAAGAGTATGGCGGCCTGTACGACGCTGAAAACGGCGTGATGGTAACAGGCGAAATCAGTCAGGATCTCTGGGGCGGCTATCAGAAACTGGTGCTGCAATATGCGGATAAAGGGCTGGCGCAAAACATGATCTCCCAGGGCGGCGGCTGGTATGACATGTGGAACGACACCAGCAATGCCAAAGGCTACCGCGTGATCAACACCGGCCTGCTGCCGATCACCGATAAGTTTTCGCTGAATCAGGTCTTCACCTGGGGATCGGCCGATGACGTTACCGCCCTGACCAATAAAAGTACGCTGCTGTCGCTGGTGGGCCGTGGTCAGTACCAGTTTACGCAGTATGTGCGCGGCATCGGTGAAGTGGGCAGTTTCTGGCAGAAAGATGAGAATAAAGTCGGTGGCGACTACAAACAGGCCGGACAGAAATACACCCTGGCTTTAGCGCTGGCCGCCGGTTCGGAGTTTATGTCGCGCCCTGAACTGCGCGTGTTTGCCTCTTACCTGAATGACTCTGAAAACGGCCACAGCTTCCAGGACAACACCAGTAACGATACCTGGAACTTCGGCGTGCAGGTCGAAGCCTGGTGGTAAACGCGCACTATCCTCATTGTCATTATTATTAGCCTCTTATACAGAGGCTTATTTTGGATAACCGTCGCCGGTTATCCTTTTTTTTTATCCCGGCTGAAAGAAGCGCGCCTCCAGCAGCTGACGCAGACGATCGGACTGCGTACCGAAAATCGCATGAACTTCATGCCCAAGAATAACCACGCCAATCGCTCCCGCCTCCTGCAACCCCGCAGAATCTACCACCGCCAGTGATTTCACCGTTACGCGTAGCCGCGTTAAACAGGCGTCTACCTGCCGGATATTGTCGCGCCCGCCAAAGCAGTTCATCAGCCGATCCAGCAAAGCGCTGTCGGCCGGGGCGGCCTCAGTCGGCAATGCCTGTCGACTGAAGTAGTGTTTAAACGATTTCAGACTCACCATGCTGCTCTCCTTCAGAGAAAAAAAAGGCGGGCTGCTGCCCGCCATCTTACTGACAACGCTTACCGCTCCATCAAGCCAGCGGCGCGCACAAAACGCGGCAGCCCCACGGCACCAGCGTCAGCGGCCCGGCCAGCGGCGTGCCGTCAATTAAATCCTCAAGCCCCGCCGGTAGCTGTAGATGATGCGTTTGGCCGCTAAAATTCTGCAGAAAGATAAAGGCACGTTCGCCATCGGTGCGCCGCTGGGCCGTGACGCCTGGCGGCAGATCGATCGCCAGCGCGCGCGGCAGCGCCAGCTGTTTAATCAGCGCGCCGTAGAAGTCACGATGGAACGCCAGATCGTTACGCGATGCGATATACCAGGCTTTGCCCTGGCCAACGCGGTTAACGGTGACAGCAGGCGTACCGGCGTAGAAGTCGCTCTCATAGCTGGCCAGCGCCGTAGCGCCTTCCAGATGGATATGCTCGCAAAGCTCGCGTGCCTGATAAGGCCCGCTCAGGCCAAGCTCGTTGCCGCGCACGCCGCGCACGCCGTTGAACTCTTCATCCGTCAGGCTATCGATCTCTTCCGCCCAGATACCCAGCAGCGGCCGCAGCGGGCCTGGAAATCCGCCGGGATAGCAGAGATCGCTTTCATTGACGATGCCGCTCCAGTAGCTGGAAACAAAGTGGCCGCCCTGCTCCAGATGCTGCTGCACACGCCCGGCAAAGCCGTCGCGCACCATATAGAGCATGGGCGCTATCACCAGCGCATAGCCGCTGAAATCGCTGTCGCCGTTAATCACATCCACCGCCACGCCCTGCTCCCAGAACGCGCGATAGTGTTCGTTGACGGTGCGCTCATAATGCAGGCCCAGATTGCGCGGCCCTTGGGCATTGTCCATTGCCCAGCGGCTTTCCCAGTCAAAGACGATCGCCACTTTGGCTTCAGTCCGGCTGCCGACTACCGGCGTCATCGCCGCCAGCATCCGGCCCAGCTCGCTGACTTCACGCCCGGTGCGGGTATCGAGATGGCCGACGTGGTCTATCACTGCGCCATGGAATTTTTCAACCGAACCGCGGCTTTTGCGCCACTGAAAGTACTGCACCGAGTCCGCGCCATGCGCCACCGCCTGGAGCGAGGAAAGGATATGCATACCCGGCTTTTTAAGCTTGCTGGTTGGCTGCCAGTTGGTGGCGCTCGGCGTCGACTCCATCAGCACAAAGGGTTTGCCCTGCTTCAGAGTACGCATCAGGTCGTGATACATCGCGGTATAGCAGGCGAGCGCGGTTTCATCCTTGTCGTTGTGCCACATGGGATAGCTGTCCCATGAGATGAAATCAAGCGCCTGCGCCAGCTTCCAGTAGTCGTAATCGTAAAAGTACTCCATAAAGTTGGTGGTTGCCGGTAGCGCCGGGTTCGCCGCCTTCAGCGGTTTGATCTCTTCACGACAGAAGTCGGTGACCTGATCGGTCATAAACCGCCGCCAGTCGAGGTTCAGGCCATGGATCGAGACTTCGCCCTGCGGAGCCGGCGAGACAACCTGCGACCAGTCGCTGTAGGTGTGGCTCCAGAAATCGCTCCACCAGGCGTGATTAAGATTTTCCAGCGTTTCGTAACGGTGCTGCAGCCAGCCGCGAAAAGCTTCCTGGCAGCGATCGCAATGGCATTCGCCGCCGTACTCATTGGAAATGTGCCAGCCGATTACCGCCGGATGGTGCGCATAGCGCGCGGCCAGCTGTTCATTCATCGCCCGCACTTTCTGGCGGTAAACCGGCGAGGTCATACAGTGGTTATGTCGGCCGCCATGCAGCGCGGGTACGCGATCGCGTCCAACACGCAGCACCTGCGGGTATTTCTGCGACATCCAGGCCGGACGCGCGCCGCTGGGCGTGGCGAGGAACACCGAGATGTCCTGCTGGTGCAGCTTGTCCAGCACGTTGTCCAGCCAGGCGAAATCGTAGCGTCCCTCCTCCGGCTCCAGCTTCGCCCAGCTGAAAATGCCGACGGACATCACGTTACAGCGTGCCTGCTTCATCATCGCTACATCATCATCAATGATACCCGGCTGGTGAGCCCACTGTTCCGGGTTGTAGTCAGCGCCGTGCAGCAGCGCGTTGACCCTGGCGCTGAGCGGGGGAAATTTATTCATACCTGTTCCTTTGAGGTGTCAGAAATATCAGCGATAGCGCCAATGGATTAATGAAAAACCTGTAGCGAAGGCAGCGCCTTGCCGTGACAGTCAAACAACGCCTGATTTTCGCGGGCGTTACCCTGCTTCCACTCGTCGTGGATATACTTCATCCCGGCTGGCGTCGCCCAGGTATTGCCCGGCGCCGGGATCCAGGCCGGTTCCCAGTACACCACGCCCTTGCCGCGATGGTTCGGCACCGCCAGCACCGCTTTGATCAGATCGTGCAGATAAGCCGCCTGACCGGCCACCGTGCCGGGATAGCCGCCCGCCTGTTCCTCTTTAGCCTGGAAGCTGTTTTCGGCGCTATCGCAGTTTTCCAGCGTGTAGCCATAGGCGGCCTCCACCACCATTACGTCTTTGTTATAGCGCTGGCTGATGTCGTCCATATTGACTTTCAGCGCGCTAATCGGGCCGTTCCAGTAGGTGTACATCGACAGGCCGATAATATCGAACGGCACCTGGCGCTTGACGATTTCATCAAACCACCAGCGGAACATGTCGTTTTTGGTGCCTTCGGCCAGATGCAGCATGATCTTCACCTGCTGCGGATCGCTGAGGTTTTCGCGCAGGCCACTGATGCCCGCTTTCAGCAGGGCCGCCAGCCGATCGAACTCGCCGCCGTTCTGCCCCCAGCTTTTGCCCTCTGGCCAGAGCATGCCGCCGTTCAGCTCGTTGCCGATCTGCACGATATCCGGCATTACGCCTTCCGCCTTAAAGCGGGCGATGGCGTCGCGCGTATAGTCATGCACCGCAGTTTCCAGCTGCGGGAACGGCAACGACTGCCAGGCTTTAGGCTTGAACTGCTTGCCGGGATCGGTCCAGAAGTCGCTGTAATGGATGTCGAGCAGCAGCTTCAGGCCCGCGGCTTTTACGCGTTTTGCCAGCGCCAATGTGGTCGGCAGATCGTTACCGCCGCCGCCGTAGGTATGGCCGCTGCCGTCGCGGGGATCGACCCACAGCCGTAGACGAACGGTATTGATGCCGTTGGCTTTCAGGATGGCGATGGCATCCTGCTGCTGATTGGCCGCGTTATAGAATTTCGCGCCCTGTCGCTCCAGTTCCGCCAGTGAAGAGATATCCGCACCCTTCACAAAATCCGCTGGCCACGGCCCGGCGGAGGCGACAGGTGCCGGATCGGCGGCGAGCAGCGGTGTCGCCCAGGCCAGCGCCAGGGCGAGAAGTAAGGTTTTTGGTGTCATGATTTATCCTTTGGTGCCGCCTGAGGTCAGGCCGGAGACGAAGTATTTCTGCAGTGCCAGATAAAAGACGGCGACCGGCAGCGCAATCAGCACCGCGCCTGCCGCGTAGGTGGTATAGCTGGCGCCCATCTTTTGCGACACCAGGTTATAAAGGCCAATCGGCAGCGTGAATTGCTCGGGGGTACGCAGGATGGTGCTGGACAGGATAAAATCACCCAGCGGCCCGGTGAAGGAGAACAGCGCCACCACCGCCAGGATCGGCTTCGACAGCGGCATAATAATCTCCACAAAGATACGGAAGTTGCCCGCGCCGTCCATGCGTGCCGATTCATCCAGATCTTTAGGGATAGAATCGAGATAGCCCTTCATCAGATAAGTGTTCATCGGGATCATGCCGCCCACGTATATCAGCACCAGCGCAATATGGCTGTTAATCAGCCCCAGCAGCTGCGACAGCACGAAAATAGCGATTAGCGCGGAAAACTGCGGGATCATCTGCAGCAGCAGAAACAGCATCAGCCCGTTTTGCCGTCCTTTGAAGCGAAAGCGCGAAAAGGCATAGGCCGTACAGCTGACGCTGAGCAGGGTCAACACCATGGTCAGGAAGCTGATTTTCATCGAGTTCCAGTACCAGGTCAGGTAAGGCACGGTGCCGTTGAACAGGTTGCGATAGTGCTGCAACGAGGCGTTTTCCGGGATGATCGAGCTGCTGAGCAGGCTATTGCCGGCGTTCAGCGACGCGCCTACCGTCCAGATCAGCGGATAAATAATAATGGTCGAGACCACTAACACCACCAGCCAGGTCAACGACAGGCGCACCCATTTTTCGCGTTTAATACTCACGGACTTCGCCATAATTGCTTCCTTACGCCATCTCATCTTGTTTAAACGATCGGGTTGCGCGGAACTGCCACAGCGCAAGACCCACCACGAAAATCGACAGCAAAATAGTGATGGTGGCGGCGATAGCGTACTGCGACGACGACATGGTGAGCTTGTAGATCCATGACACCAGGATATCGGTCCCGCCAGCGTTCGATCCCGCTACCGCCGGCCCGCCGTTGTTAAACAGGTAGATAATGTTGAAATTATTAAAGTTGAAGGTGTACTGGGTGATGATGATCGGCGCAATGGCGTAGAGCACCAGCGGCAGCGTGATGGTTTTCAGCCGCGTCCACGCGCTGGCGCCGTCCATGATCGCCGCCTCGTAGAGATCGTCGGGGATCGCCTGCAATACGCCGGTGGTCATGGCGAAGACAAACGGAAAGCCGAGCCAGGTCTGCATCAGGATCAGCGCGGTTTTACTCCAGAAGGGATCGGTCATCCACGCCTTCGGCGCAATCCCAAAGAAATGGAGAATGGCATTGTTGATCACGCCAAAGCTGTCGTTGAACATACCGGCAAACACCAAAATAGTGACAAAGCCCGGCACCGCCCACGGCAGGATAAAAATAGTGCGGATAAGCGGCTTAAAGCGCAGGTCTTTCTGGTTGACCAGGATCGCCAGCATGACGCCGACGCTACACTGTAGCGTGGTGGCCAGCAGCGTCCACACCACCGTCCACTGCAGCACGTCCAGGAAAGTGGAGCGCCAGATCGACAGGGTGAAAATATTAACGAAGTTTTTGAAGCCGACCCAGTCCACCAGCTTCGCCGGCGGCGTGTGATAGAGGTTATAGTTGGTGAAGGCGATGGCGAAACCAAACAGGATCGGAAACACCACCACAAACACCAGCAGGATAAAGCCGGGCGAAATCATCAGGTAGGGAAAGCCGTCACGCAGCAGCAGCTGATACTGCTGGCGCACGCTGTTCAGCGGCTGATGGTTATCGCGCTTTGCGCCGTTAAGCCAGGCATCGCGCACCGACAGCGCCCAAATCGCCACCCCAAAGGCAACGATAAGCACGCTGATAATGCCCTCCGCCAGCAGAAAGATCGAGTTATCGCGCGGCACCTCTTCGCCCAGCGTATAAAGCCCCCACAGCCCCTCGCGGAGAAAATCGTGGAAGACGCCGGTAAAGCTGCACAGCAAAACCAGAAAGCAGAGCCCTTTGGCCCACTGGCGGTGATAAAACTGGCCGCAGCCAGGCAGCAGCGCCAGCAGCGCGCCGGTCGTCGCATGGCGGCGCGGACGCTTAGGCATCGCCAGCTTTTCATCGGAAGAAATAGTCACACCCGGATCCTTATCCTGTGCGGGTTGCCCCGCGAACCTGCATTACTGGTTACTGGCCTGCATCGCTTCGATCTGCATTGAAATTTGCTTCACGGCGTTATCCAGCGCGGCCTTCGGTTCCTGCTTGCCGGAAACGCTCAGCTCCAGCGCGGCATTGGCCGGGCCCCAGACTTCCTGCATCTCCGGCACGCCCGGCATCGCGGAGGCGCGGGTCGCCTGCACCGCTACCGCATTCGCTTTCTCATCGTTTTTGATGATCGGATCGTTCATCAGCGCGGTCACCGGCGGGATCTCCTGCGTCTTCTGATAGCGTTCTTTCGCATACTGCGGCTGGTTGATAAAAGTGATGAACTTCTGCGCCAGCGCCCGATCTTTACTCCAGGTCGACACCACATAGCCTTTTACGCCCAGGAACGAGCTCATCGGCTTGCCGTTGGGCAGCAGCGGCAGCGGCGTTACGCCATAGTTGATGCCCGCCGCCTGATAGGGCTGGAAGGCCCACGGCCCGTTGATAACCGCCGCGGCTTTTTTCTCGGTAAACAGTGAGTCGATAGCATTCAGGCCGTTGTCGCCCATAATGCCGCTCGGCAACAGTCCTTCGCTGAAGAAGCGCTTGAGGTAAGTAACTGCTTCAACGCTGCCGGGCGTATTTAACCCGACATCCTGGGTCGCGAGCGCGCCCTTGCCGTCTTTGCCAAAGATGTAAGCGCCCATTGGCGACATAACGCCCCAGCTGTAGTAAAGCTGGTCGAACTTCGCCAGCAGGCCGTATTGCTGCGCCGCGCGCTGCTTCTGAGAGAAAGCGCGATATTCATCCAGCGATTTCAGCGGTGACGGCAGCAGATCCTTGTTGTAAATCAGCACCAGCGTTTCCACCGCCTTCGGGATGCCGTAAACCACCTTATCGTGCACAAATGCCGCCATGGCCGATGGCGTGTAGGCCGCCTGCTCTGCCGCCGCGACGTTCAGCGGTGCCAGCAGCCCCTGCACTACCGCGCTGCCAAGCTGATCGTTAGGGATCACCAGCACGTCCGGGCCGATGCCGGCCGGGCCATCAAGCCGTAATTTTTCGATCTGCTGGGCGAACGGCATTTCCTGCACCTTCACCTCAACGTTAAATTGCTTTTGAAAATCGACGATCGCCGTTTTGATGCCGTCCGATTTTTTAATATCTTCCCAGACGGTGAGCTGTGGTGCGGCCCAGGCCGCCTGATTCAGCATCAGGGCTGACAGAAGAAGCGTAACGCCAGTTTTGATTCTCATTAAAGACCCCATGTGAAGGTATGACATTTCAAACTAAAAGATGCTGAAATCATGTGCGCAGTTCGCGGTTTTCCTCGGCTTTCACAATCTATAAAGCAGGAACGACGTATCGCATTGTGGGCTTAAGCTACGCGTAACTTCCGTCGTGCTCCAGCCCCTTCGCATCAATGTGTGATCGGTATTACAGAAATCAACAACAGCGATAGGGCGTGCATCAGGGCGGCGTTATAGTCAAAGCAGGCACCATCAGGGCTGACGTGAAGTGCTCGTAATTGTTATACGTACTACATACTTCCACAGCCAAACCTTTTCGCCATGAGGATCCGCATGTCCAGCATCAGACTGAGAAACGTCACCAAACGCTTTGGAAAAACAGAAACGCTGAAAAATATCGAGCTTGATATTGAGGCGGGCGAGTTTGCCGTTTTTGTCGGCCCTTCCGGCTGCGGTAAATCCACCCTGCTGCGGCTGATTGCCGGACTGGAGGAGATCAGCGACGGCGAGATTTTAATTGGCGATGAGGTGATGAATGACGTTGCGCCCGCTCATCGCGGCGTGGCGATGGTCTTTCAGTCCTATGCGCTCTATCCGCATATGACGGTGGCGGAGAATATCGGCTACGGCCTGAAGGTTAACGGCGTGCCGAAAGCGCAGGTTCAGCATCAGGTTGAGATGGTGTCGAAAACGCTGCAGCTTGCCCACCTTCTCGACCGTAAACCGAAGCAGCTCTCCGGCGGGCAGCGCCAGCGCGTCGCTATCGGTCGCGCTATCGTGCGCAACCCACGCGTGTTTATGTTCGATGAGCCGCTCTCGAACCTGGACGCGGAACTGCGCGTCGATATGCGGCTGCACATTGCCAAACTGCATCAGGAACTGAAAACCACCATGGTCTATGTCACCCACGACCAGATCGAGGCGATGACGCTGGCGGATAAGATCGTGGTAATGAACTACGGCAAGGTGGAACAGGTCGGATCGCCGATGGCGCTCTACTATAATCCGGTAAACCGCTTTGTGGCGGGCTTTATCGGCTCGCCGAAAATGAATTTTCTGCCGGCGCGCGTGCAGCAGTGCGGCACCGGCGGACTGATCGCCAGTATCAATGAGGGCGAGCATACGCTACAGCTGCCGCCGCCGGTGCGCCAGCTGCAGCCGGGCGACGCCATTACGCTGGGCATTCGTCCAGAGCAGCTGCAGATTGGCGGCGACGCGCCGCTGCATCTCAATTTCCATTGCGAAGTGGTTGAACGGCTTGGCAACAATACTTATCTGTTTGGCCAGGGCCACGGCCACGACGGCTTCAAGATGCTGCTGCCGGGCGACGTGCATTTCCGCCCTTATCAACATCTACAGCCCGGGTTTTACCCCCATCACTGCATGGTGTTTGATGCCGAGGGAACCCGCATCAGCGCCGATATCGCCATGCCGCAGGTACGTGCCGCCTGATCGATATGATACCGCCCTCTTTCCGTTCGGCCCTGCCGGACGGATACTTTGTGTTCGTCAGTATCCGGCCCCACTTTCTCGCTGCTGCAATCCTTCTCTTTATCCCTGCGTAAGCGCTTTTTAACCGCCATTCCACCGGTAAAGCAGCAAAATCGCCCGCTTCAGCTATGCTCAAATACAGGTTATTCCTAAGGCGGGGCGTCATTTGCCGTGCCATGCTTAACTACACAACGGATCAATGTTTGGTGAGGAAATCATGAAAAAAACGATTATTGCACTTTCTGCCCTGCTGCTGGCTTCTCCTGTTTTTGCCGCCACACACGCAACGGACGACACCGTAGCCGCCGCTAACGAAGGCGCCAACACGGCAAAAGAGAAACTGCACCAGACCCAGAATGAAGGCAAAGAGCTGAAGCTGAAGTCTGAACACGCGGCGGAAGGCAAAAGCCACGACACCACCAGCAAAATCAGCGAAGGCACGCAGAAAACCTGGCATAAGACCAAAGAAGGTACCGAAAAAGGTTGGGATGCAACCAAAGAAGGCACTGAAAAAGGCTGGAATAAGACCAAAGAAGGCGCCAGCGATCTGAAAAAGAAAGTCACTGAGTAATCGCTTATCGTGATCGAGTTGAAGGCCGCTTATGCGGCCTTTTCTTTTATGGCTCTACAGGGTTTCACAGACTGATGGGGAGCGAACGCTAGCGGCTGATGCTGGCATTCAGCGCCTCAATTGACGTTTGCAGCCCGGCCTCAACGCTCATCGTCAAATCTTCCATTTCCAGCGCGACATAGTCGTTGTAGCCGGTCATGCGCAACACGGAGAAAAACTCCTTCCACCACAGTAAATCTTTCCCGCAGCCCACCGCTACATAGTTCCAGGTTCTGGATTTCGTTTCCGTTACCGGCTGCGTTTCCATCAGTCCATCAATATCCGCCAGACCGCGCTCAATGCGCGCATCTTTGCCGTGCACGTGGAACACCGCGCCTTCCAGCTTTCTGGCGGCGGCGATCGGATCGGCACCCATGGCGATCAGATGCGAAGGATCAAGGTTGATCCCTATCATCTCATCTACCGCACTACGTAGCTTAAGCAGCGTCGACGCGTTGTAAACCAGCTGGCTCGGAAAGGCTTCTATAGCAATTTTCTCAATGCCGTGCCGACGCGCATGCTGCACAAATTTTTTCCACCAGGGAATAGCCACCTCTTCCCACTGGTAAGCCAGCACGCCAGGCATATAGTCGGGCCACGACACGGTTGAAGCGATCCAGTTTGGGATTTTATCTTCCGGGCCGCCGCCCGGCAGGCCGCTCATCATCACAATCTTTTTCACGCCCAGCCTGGCCGCCAGCTCAATGGTTTTGTAGCTGCTGTTGCTATGCCTTTCCCCCAGCTCGCCTGGCGCCAGCGGATTGCCTGAACAGTTCAGCGCCACGATCTCCATATCGCGCCGTTCCAGTTCATGACGGAAAGCGGCCAGCTTTTCCGCAGAGGCCAGCAGCTCATCGGTTGGCACATGCGGACAGGGCGACCAGCCGCCTGCCGTCATCTCCACGCCGTAAATCCCGTAGCTTTTTACCCGATCCAGCATTTCGCCAAATGACAAATTTGCCAGGACGTCCGTACAAAGTGCAAGTTTCATGGGTGATCCTTAATTCATCAGGTCTGGATTGCGCTGTCGGCCTGTTTAAAATTCCGGCTTTACAAACAGCGTAATAAAATCGGTTTTGCTGGTTGCCTGCGCCAGCAGCGTGCTTTTCCATTCGTTGCTAAACAGGTCAGCGATATCGGCGATAACCTGGATATGCTCGTTTTGCTTCGCCGCTACCGCTACCACGATAAAGGCGATCTTGCCCTTCCCCCAGTTCACGCCCTGTGGAAACTGAAAAACCTGAAAGCCGGTTTTAATCACCAGATCGATGCGCTCTTTAGCGCAGTGCGGCAGAGCAATCCCCGCGCCCAGATAAGTCGATACGCTGCTTTCCCGCGCCAGCATGGCATCAAAGAAGCCATGCTTTACGTAGCCGCCCTGCTCCAGCGCTGCGGCTGCCTGACGGATCGCCTCTGTTTTTGACGAGGCCTGGCAGTCGAGAAAAAGGTCGTCCTGCGAAAGTGCCAGCATAGTCGGTTCCTGTTAATGATTAGCGGTAGAGCGCCGGACGCGGCGGCACGGTGACTTCGTGTTTTAAGCCATCCTGCAATGAAGCGAGTCCCGCATCGCACACCAGCGCAACGACGTAACCGTCCCAGCAAGACGGCCCGCTCATCTCTCTGCCGCTGCTGATATTGTCGATAAAGTTCTGCACCTCCCGATCGTAGGCAGTGGCAAAGCGTTCCATACAGGTTTTGGCGATAGGGTATCCGGCGCCGCTGACGGATCGCTTCACGGTTAGCGCCTGTTCTGTCAGGCTGGCGATAGCATTTTCCCCGATAACTTCACACTGGATGTCGTAACCGTAGTTGCAGTTAACAAACAGTTCGTCATCGATGCGCACGCCCGATTCCGTTTCAAAAATCACCATCAGCGGATCCTGCAAATGCGGCAGCGCGCGGCTGGTTTTTTTACGCGGTATATCGACGCGTACCGAAACAATGTTTTCGTTAAGCAGGTAGCGGATGATGTCGATTTCATGGGTTGCTGAATCGTTAATCGCCATTTCCAGCGTATAGCTCTCCGGTACGGAAGGATTGCGGTGCGCACAGTGCATCAGCAGGATATCGCCCAGCTCGCCGGCATCGATGCTCTTTTTCAGTTCGATATAGCCGGGATCGAAGCGACGCATAAAGCCCAGCTGTAGCAATCGTTTACCGTATGCCGTTTCCGCATCGATAATGGCTTTCGATTCTTCAGCGGTCGGCGTCAGCGGCTTTTCGCAAAATATTGGCTTGCCGACTTTGATGGCGGCCAGGATCTGTTCCTTGTGCACAGGGCCGACAGAACAAATAAAAATGGCGTCCACGCTTTCTGAATGAATCATCTCAATAGCGTCATAATAAGCGGTGGCCTGGTACTGCTTCGCCAGCGTATCCGCTACGCCGCTATTGATATCGCACACCGCCGTGACTCTGGCGTTATTAATTACTGTACTGAAGCGTTGCAGATGATCGCGGCCAATCATGCCCAGGCCAATGAGTCCGATATTTACTGGCATTGCGTTTACCTCACTTTTAAAAGCGGAATTTATTTTCAATCTGTTCTAAGGTCAGCCCGCGCGTTTCGGGCAGAAATTTAACCAGCAGGATCAGCATCACGACATTGGTCGCCGCGAAGAAGCCAAAGGTCATGCCGCCGCCATAGTGATGCAGCAGCAGCGGGAAGATGGACTGGATAATAAAGTCGAAGATCCACAGGCCGAACACGGCGATACCCATGCCAAGGCCGCGCATCCGCAGCGGATAGATTTCCGCCAGCATCAGCCAGAAAACCGGCGCTATCCAGCCCTGCATAAAGACCAGAAACAGCAGCATCAGACCCAGGATGATGTAGCTTGCGCTCGCAAAATCGGCATGCAGACTCTCCACGCCGTTTTGGATTTCGGTATGGAAGAAAAGCTTAAAGGAGAGTCCGATCAGCACCAGGCTCAGGGTGACGCCAGCCTGCCCGGTGAAAAAGATTTTTCTGCGCGAGTGTTTGCCAATCAGCACCATGCCCAGCAGCGTTGCGAGGATGGAGACCACGCCGTTGGCCACCGCGCCGGTGACCGCGGCCGCATCGCCCAGACCAGTAGCTTTCAGCACTGTCGGCGCGTAATACATGATGGTATTGACGCCCGTCACGCGTGTGGCCAGCACGATCATCAGGCCAATCAGAATCAGCTGGATAACCCAGGGTTTTTTCAGCTCGGCAAAGATATTCAGCCGTGCCGTATCAATCTGGAGAATGCGCTGTATCTCTTTGACCTCACGATCGACCTCTTGCGGCAGACGGATGGTTTTCAGCACCTTTATGGCTTTATCGGTTTCGCCGTGGCGCAGAAGAAAGCGCGGTGATTCCGGCATCATCAGCATCCCGATCCACAGCAGTGCGCCGGGAATAGCCGGGATCGCCAGCATGATGCGCCAGTTATGCGACATATCGGGATAAAAATTAACGATACCGGCGTTCATCGAGTAGGCGAGGAACTGGCCGGTAACGATCATCAGCTCATTGACCGTAACCAGTCGCTCGCGCCGGGCTGGCCGCGCCAGTTCAGTGATGTAAACAGGTACGGTTACCGAAGCGCAGCCGACGGCCAGGCCAAGGACAAAGCGGGCGACGATCATGGAAGGGACATTCCAGGCGAAAGCCGTGCCCAGCGCGCCAATAATAAATATCGCCGCGACCCACAGCAGGTTTTTCCGCCGCCCCTGCTTATCGGATAAATAACCGCCGAACAGCGATCCCAACGCCGCGCCGAACAGCAAAAAGGAAGTAATAAAACCTTCCTGCACCGGCGTTAAATTAAAATCATATTTCATAAAAATTAATGCGCCGGAAATTACGCCGGTATCATAGCCGAAACATAATCCGCCGATAGTAGAGACCAGCGTAATAAAGCGCATTCGGTCGGGATTTTGCAGGTGACTTTTATTATACATAGGGTTTTCCGTCTGGTTTTAAGGAACGCCTTGCATCATTTTTTATAAACCGTTAATGGCTGTTGCCGCCGTTTAAAAACAATCCCAGGCTACAGCGGACAGAGAAAAGGGTATACCGAAGTGAAAGAAAAAGGCCATATAGAAAGATAACGAAAAATTCATACCGTGGTGGAGATCAATATTCCGCTTAAATTTTCCCATAGCGGGTGACAGCAATCACAAACTGATTTTAACGCGTTGACTTAGCAAGAATGAAGAGATTATTTCTACGCTTCCTTTTATTAAAAATAACAAGGAAGATAATATCTTACGGCATTAATTACGCTGGTAATCGGGGCGGCAATCAGGCTTTTATTCTGCCGTTTTGATGATTTTCGTCCTGTCGGTCAACATTAAAAAGCCATAGCGAAAAAGGGGATTTACCTTTTTGCCGACGGGATGGCGGTTGAACCTTTTATTTCAAAATGTGCTCAAAAAAGACTCGGCCGGTGCAACGGCAGCCGTTTTTGCTGGTTGATTGCGGCGGCATAAAGCAAAAACAGAGATTTTCTGGCCGACTATTTTTCTATATCCATTATCAATCAGCAGTTTATAGAAAAATAAAAACTAATTTTGATGATTACAGCCAGCGACTATTGATGTAAGAATAGTGATGAACGCCACGGGAGAAATTATGCTGACATTTTGCCTGAACGACTGCTCCGCCACGGGCGGCTTTGCAAACGGCATGCGGCCGCGTTTGCTGTTTATGTGCCGGGCCGACGGCATTGGCGCCGCCACGCCGCGCGTGATGCACCGTCATCAAGAGCGGTTTGAGCTGATGTTTATTATGCAGGGCAGCGGCACTTATCATATCGACGGGCGTCAGTATCAGGCGAAACAGGGCGATCTGCTGCTGTTTAATGCAGGCGTGCTGCATGACGAATGCCCGCACGCTACGGACGACCTGATGTTATTCAGCTGCGGCGTAGAACAGCTCAGTATTCACGGGCTGCCACTAAATCATTTAACGCCGCGCGGCCAGACGGCGATGATGCCGAGCGGCGTTTATTACGACGAAATCCGCCAGCTCTTTTTACAGATGTGGCAACATATCAACAGTAAAAAGTCCTACGCCAGCGAAACGGGCCACAGCTTATTGCAGGCGCTGCTGTTAATTTGTCGGACAATCTGGGCGGAGAAAAACGAAGTTAGCGATCCTGACGCACTGTCGCCAGGCCAGCGTATTAAAGATTTTATTGACGAACATTATAAAGACAATCTTGATTTCCGTTTAATTACGGCCGAACTGCAAATGAATCGTTTTTATCTGGCGCATCTGTTTAAAGCTTTTTCAGGTTATTCGCCTAAACAGTATCAGACCCGACGCAGGATCGGCGAAGCGCAGTCTTTATTACTCAGCACCGAACTGGGCGTAACGGAAGTGGCGAATGCGGTAGGCTATGACAACGTCAATAACTTTCATCGTATTTTTCATAATCTGGTAGGCATCCCGCCCGCTCGCTATAAAAAGTTCTGGTTAACTGGCGAGCTGAAAAATGTGCCGACGCCGGGCCAGCAGTCAGCAAGCGCATAGCGCGCCGGACGCGATTTCTTAAGGGCCTTAAGGTTTTCCTAACCTTTCACTGGCAGGCTGAGCCTCTCTTTTCTTGCTCCGGATTGCTGGTATGTCACTGATGCAGCTAAAAAGAGTGTCGCTGAGTCGACACCTTTTCCTGATCCTCTTTTCCGCCTACATTGCTTTGTTTCTGAATCTTGCCTTCTACCATCAGGTGCTGGCGGCCATGCCGCTTACCACGTTGCGCTGTACGCTGGTTTTCCTTTCTATGCCGCTGGTAGCGTTCAGCGTCATTAACATCGTGCTGACGCTGGCTTCGTTTCTGTGGCTGGACAGGCTGCTTATCGCCCTGTTTATCCTGGTTTCCGCTGCGGCTCAGTATTTTATCTGGAACTACAATATCGTTCTCGACCGCTCGATGATCGTCAATATGCTGGATACCACCGCGTCGGAGTCCTTTGCCCTGATGACGCCGCAGTTTGTTATCAGCCTGCTGCTTTCCGGCGTGCTGGCCGTCGTGCTGGCGTTCTGGATACGCTTCAAAACGCCGTCGGGCCTGTTGAGCAGCGTGGTACCGCGCGCTATCAGCCTGGCCGCCTCTGCCATGTTGATCCTACTGATAGCCCTGCTCTTCTATAAAGATTACGCCTCGCTGTTTCGCAATCATAAAGAGCTGGTGAAGTCGCTTAGCCCTTCCAACAGTATTGCCGCAACGCTTTCCTGGTATAAGCACAACCAGCTGACGCACCTGCCGCTGGTCAGGCTGGGAGAAGATGCGCATCAAAGCCCGCAAATGCTCAACAGCACGAAAAAAAGCCTGACCATTATTGTGCTGGGCGAAACCTCGCGCGCGGCGGATTTTTCGCTTTCCGGCTATTCGCACCAGACCAATCCCCTGCTGGCGAAAGATAACGTTATCTATTTCCCGCAGACCCTATCCTGCGGCACCTCTACGGCAGTGTCGGTGCCCTGCATGTTTTCCGGGATGCCGCGCACGCACTATGATGATGTGCTTGCCAGCCATCGGGAAGGCCTGCTGGATATCGTGCAGCGCGCGGGCCTGAGCGTGCTGTGGAATGAGAACGACGGCGGTTGTAAAGGCGCCTGTGACAGGGTGCCGCATCAGGATATGACGCGCCTGGATCTGCCTGGCGAGTGCATCGATGGCGAATGCTACGATGACGTGCTGTTTCACGGCCTGGATGACTATATCAACCAGCTGAAGGGCAACGGCATTATCGTGCTGCATACTATCGGCAGCCACGGCCCAACCTATTATCATCGCTATCCGGCGCAGTTCCGCCGTTTTGTGCCGACCTGCGATACCAACCAGATCCAGGACTGTTCCAGGGAGCAACTGGTCAACACCTACGACAATACCCTGCTCTATGTGGATTACATCGTCGATAAAGCCATTAACGTATTAAAATCACACCAGGATCGTTTTACCACCAGCCTGGTCTATCTTTCCGATCACGGGGAATCGTTGGGCGAAAACGGGGTCTATCTGCATGGTATGCCCTACGCGATAGCGCCGGAAGAGCAGAAGCATGTGCCGATGCTGATTTGGCTGTCGCCCGACTATCAGCAACGCCACGCGGTGGCTATGGACTGTATGAACAAACTGACGAAGAATAAGTGGTCGCAGGATAATCTGTTCTCTACGGTGCTGGGGCTGACCGGCACGGTGACGCGTGAGTATGTGCCTGGCGACGATATCCTGACGGCCTGTCGGAGCACAAATCGGTGAAAATTCTGGTGGTGGAAGACGATGCCCTGCTGCTACAGGGTTTGCTTATGGCGCTGGAAGGCGAAGGCTACGTTTGCGACGGCGTAAGCACCAGCCACGACGCACAGGCCGCGCTTGCCAGCGGCCTCTATAGCCTGCTGATCCTCGATTTGGGATTGCCGGACGAGGACGGCCTGCGCCTTTTGCTGCGCCTGCGCCGCCAGAAGAAAAAGTATCCCGTACTGATCCTCACCGCGCGCGATACGGTCGGCGACCGCATCACCGGACTGGACGCGGGCGCGGACGATTATCTGATCAAACCTTTTGCGCTGGAAGAGCTGCTGGCGCGCATCCGGGCACTGATCCGCCGCCATGTTAACCAGGGTGACAGCAGGCTGACTTTCGGCCAGCTGGCGCTGGATATGACGCATCGCCAGATCCATCTTGCCGACAGGCTGCTGGAGCTGACGCCGAAAGAGTACGCTATTCTGTCGCGGCTGATGCTTAAGGCCGGGCAGCCGGTGCATCGCGAAATCCTCTACAACGATATCTACAACTGGGAAACCGAGCCCTCCACCAACACGCTGGAGGTGCATATCCACAACCTGCGCGAAAAAATCGGCCGGTCGGCGATCCGCACCGTGCGCGGCTTTGGCTATGCCCTGATCAAGGCCGATACGAATGAGTAAATTTTTCTTTCAACGTCAAGGCAACACGATGCGCTTTCGCCTGCTGATGGCGGTTGGCCTGATTTTGCTGTTCTGCCAGGTGATTAGCGTGGCGTGGCTGTGGCACGAAAGCAAAGAGCAGATCCAGCTGCTGGTGGACGCGGCGCTGCATAATCATGACCAGCACAAGCACGTGGAAAAAGAGATCCATGAGGCCGTCGCCAGCCTGGCCGTGCCGAGCCTGATTATGATTACGCTCGCCCTGCTGCTCTGTTTCCAGGTGGTGAAATGGATCACGCGGCCGCTGTCTGAACTGCAAAAGCAGCTGGAAAACCGCAGCGAGGACGATCTCGATCCCATCAGCTGTGCCCGTTCGGTGCGGGAAGTGGATGCCGTTACCCAGGCTGTTAATCAGCTGATTACGCGTCTGACCACCAGTCTGGAGCGCGAACGCCTGTTTACCGCCGATGTCGCCCACGAGCTGCGCACGCCGCTGGCCGGACTACGGCTGCATCTGGAGCTGATAGAGAAAAAGCACGCCGTTAACGTGCGCCCTTTGCTCGAGCGTCTGGATCAGATGACCAACAGCGTCTCTCAGCTGCTCCAACTGGCGCGCGTCGGGCAATCCTTTACCGCCGGCAACTATCAGCAGGTTTCGCTGATGCGGGATGTGATCGCGCCGATGAGCCTGGAAATGCAGGCGATGCTGCAACAGCGTGGACAAACGCTGGAAGTGGCGGCAACGCAGGATGTCACGGTGCGCGGCGACGCCACGCTGCTGAGCGTCCTGCTGAGGAACCTGCTTGAGAATGCCCATCGCTACAGCCCAAAAGGCACCGTCGTGACCGTTCGCATTGAAAACGTTTCCGGCGCGGTGCTGGCGGTGGAGGATTGCGGGCCGGGCATTGACGAAAGCAAAAGCGGCGAGCTGAGCCGCGCTTTTGTACGGATGGACAGCCGTTACGGCGGCATCGGGCTGGGCCTGAGCATCGTCAGCCGCATTGCCCAGCTGCATAAGGCGCAGTTTTTCCTCGAAAATCGGCCGCAAACCGGCGGTTGTCGCGCCTCGGTAAAATTTTCCTGACGGCAGCTCAGGCGGCGAACCAAACCCGCAGAAAAGCCAGGATCACAAGGCCGCTGAAAATCACGGCGGTATATTCACTTAGCGGACGGCTGTGCGGCTGTTTCATAGTGTTCTCCTCAGGTTGGTGAGAAGAGTTTCCCGCAGGAATATTAAGGCAACATTAAGGGCGCGCTAAACGGCGGAAAAATGTTGCTTTCGAGCTGGCGGAACCCGCGGGAAAATGCCCGTTGCGGTTTGCCCTCTTATACCGAAATCCTTCTGGTGCTACGCTGCGTGTTTATCCGTCACGCTATTAAGGAAACCTCTATGTTTACCGGTCTCAGCGCGTTCCCTTTAACGCCAATGAATGAAACAGAAATTGATGAGCGCGCTTTTCGCGGTTTGATCCAGCGACTGGCGGCAGCCGGAGTGACGTCGCTTGGCGTGTTGGGTTCGACGGGCAACTACGCTTATCTGACGCGTGAGGAGAGAAAGCGTGTGGTTTCGCTGGCCGTCGAGGAAGCGGGAAAGGTGCCGGTGATGGTGGGCATTGGCGCGCTGCGGACGCGTCAGGTGCTGGAACTGGCCGAAGACGCGCAGCAGGCCGGTGCGAAAGCGCTGCTGCTGGCACCAGTTTCCTACCAGAAGCTGCGGGAAGAAGAGGTGTTTCAGCTGTATCAAAGCGTTAACGACGCTATTTCCGTGCCGCTGTGCCTGTATGACAATCCCGGCACCACGCAATTTACCTTCAGCGATGAGCTATATGGTCGACTCGCCGGGCTTTCCAGGCTCGCCGCTATTAAAATTCCCGGCGTGCCGGACGATGCCGCCCAGGCAAAAGCGCGGATAGACCGTCTGCGCCAGCTATTGCCGGACAAAATAGCCATTGGCGTCAGCGGCGACGCGCTGGCCGCGCGAGGCCTGAATGCGGGCGGCGAGCTGTGGTTTTCCGTGCTGGGCGGCCTGTTTCCGCAGGTTTGCCAGCGGATTATCCGGCTGAGCGCCGCGGGTCAGCAGCTGGAGGCGCAAAACCTTTCCGATCGGCTGGCCCCGCTCTGGGCGCTGTTTGCAAAATATGGCAGTTTGCGGGTTGTCGCCGCGCTGGCCGCCAGGCTGGGCCTGACGGAAGCGGTTAATCTGCCGCAGCCGCTGGCGTCAATTGATCGTGAGGATGCCGGGCGGCTGGAGGCTGTTCTGCCCCTGCTGGAGTGAAAGGCTCCAGCAGCTATCTGCCCCGCTGGAGTAAAAGGCCACAGTAGTAGCAATCATCTGCTGCTGTTGGATTGAAAGGCCAAAGCGGCGGTAATTATCTGCCGCTGCCGGACTGCCAAACCAAAGCGGCGGTAATTATCCGCCGCCGGACTGCCAGCCAGGATGGCGTGAAACAGGGGCGGCCGTTACCTGCCGCCTGGCAACTTCGCTCTCTTTACATGGCTAAAAAATGCGCAAAAACCCGCCCTTTATATAAGATTATCTTATAACACAACCTCATAACATTTACCCCGCACCGCTTTCTTTTTCTCAGCATTCCCCCTTACTTCAACAGGCAAACGTTTACCTGGCGACAAACAGGCTTTTTCGGCGCAGACAAGCAACAGCCCGCTTAAGTTCCGTCCTTTGCGTGATCTACATCACACTTTAATTAAAGTGAAATGAAACAGAGTTTGACAACTGTGAGCGATATCTATTTCCTTAAGCGCGGATGACGGCACACTTTTCCGGCATTTATACGGGCGCTTTCGGCACTGAAACCGCCTTCCTGTTCCGTTCCGGATAACGACAGATAAGACCATCGCGCGGGCTGCAGAAAATGGTCGATAAGCATGTGGTAATATAATGAAATATAAATCTCTGATGGCTGGCGCAGTGATGGCGCTTTCATACAGCACCGCTTCTTTTGCTGCCCCCGAGCAGCCGCAGTACGTTTCCGACTGGTGGCACCAGAGCGTTAACGTGGTAGGCAGCTATCACACCCGTTTCGGGCCGCAGTTTAACAACGACGTTTATCTGGAATATGAAGCCTTCGCCAAAAAAGACTGGTTTGATTTTTACGGCTACCTGGATCTGACCAACTTCTTCGGTGCCGGTAACTCCAACGCCAACGGCATTTTCGACCACGGCTCGCCGATGTTTATGGAGATCGAACCGCGCTTCTCCATCGACAAACTGACCAATACCGATCTGAGCATCGGGCCGGTGAAAGAGTGGTATTTCGCCAACAACTATATCTACGATATGGGCCGTAACAGCGACAACCGTCAGAACACCTGGTACATGGGCCTGGGCACCGATATCGATACCCACACGCCGGTCAACCTGTCGCTGAACGTGTACGCTAAATACCAGTGGGAGAACTACGGTGCCGCTAACGAAAACAGCTGGGACGGCTATCGCTTTAAGGTGAAATACTTTGTGCCGCTGACTTCGCTGTGGGGCGGTAACCTGAGCTATATCGGCTTTACCAACTTTGACTGGGGTTCCGATCTGCGCGACAAGAGCGATGCTTCACGCACCAGCAACTCCATCGCTTCCAGCCACGTGCTGTCGCTGGTTTACGATCACTGGCACTACTCTGTGGTGGCGCGTTACTTCCACAACGGCGGCCAGTGGGCAGATGGCCAGGAGCTGAACTTCGGCACGGGTAATTTTGAAGTGAAATCCACCGGCTGGGGCTACTATCTGGTGGCCGGCTACAACTTCTGATCCGCAACGCTTCCTCAACCGCCAGCCCTTTGCGCGCTGGCGGTGCTGTTTTCCCGCTTTTTCCCGCCCGCTGCACGCCCTATACTGCTTGCCCTGGTGCCTCAGTAACAAAGGATGATGTATGCCTGCTTTATCGGCCGAGCAATCGGTAAAATTACGTCCGCTGGAACGCGAAGATCTGCATTTTGTCCACCAGCTGGATAATAACGCCAGCGTGATGCGCTACTGGTTTGAAGAACCTTATGAGGCGTTTGTCGAGCTGTCCGATCTCTATGACAAGCACATTCACGATCAGAGCGAACGGCGTTTCGTGGTGGAGTATGCGGAAGATAAAGTGGGCCTGGTGGAGCTGGTCGAAATCAACCATATTCACCGTCGCGCGGAGTTTCAGATTATTATCGCGCCCGGCCATCAGGGCAAAGGTCTTGCCAGCAAGGCCGCGCTGCTGGCCATGGAGTACGGTTTCTCCGTTCTCAATCTCTACAAGCTTTATTTAATCGTCGATAAAGAGAATAAAAAGGCTATCCATATCTACACCAAGCTGGGATTTGAAATTGAAGGCGAGCTGATCCACGAGTTTTTTATCAACGGCGAGTACCGCAATACCATCCGCATGTGCATCTTCCAGCATCAGTATCTGGCTAAGCACCGCCCGCCGCATACGATGGTTAAGCCCACAGCGCAGTAGCTCCGGCTATCCGGCCCGCCAGCAGCGCGGGCCACCACGTTTTCCGTCAGCCGCGCGCACCGACAGGATTCATAATGATCCGGGCTGGCGGTTCTTCGATGTGGTACATGCCGCCGTTAAATGGATCGACCAGCAGCCAGCCGGGGAAGCCGCCAAGCGGGATATTACCCAGCAGATACCAGAGGTTGGCCTTCTCGTTTAGCGGAATGGTTTGCGGCACGAAGCCCGGCTGCTCCAGCATCAGCAGAAATTTCTTTTTGCCGAAGTAGCTGCCGTCCGATTTTGCCAGCGTCACGGTCTTTGGCGTGTAGCCTTCCGCCACCGCCCGGCCGGTTTCATCCTGCACCACAAATTTTGCCCCTTGTGGCCAGCTCTGAATGCTCACATCCTGGGTTTTGTCGCCCACGATAGTGGCGCATCCGCCAAGCAGCCACGCTGCAAACAGCACCGGTAAAATACGTTTCATAAGCTTTCCTGCCAGGTTAAATAGTGAGAATAGTTGGGCGCAGCGAATAACGCCCGGCGGCTGCGGGCGTTATGGTGCAAAGCTCTGAAGGTATTATCGGCAGCGTTGGGCGATAGCTTTAATATCGGCGGGCGTGGTGCGGCAGCAGCCGCCAATCAGCCTGGCGCCGGCGGCCTGCCATTCGGCAAGGTTATCCGCCAGCGTGCAGGTCGAGGCGTCGCTGTGCCAGCTTTTACTGACGGCATCGTACTGCTCGCCGGAATTGGGATAGACCACCAGCGGCTTCGCGCTCAGCGCGGAGAAAACTTTCAGCGCGGCCGTCACCTTATCCAGCGCGATACAGTTGATCCCCAGCGCCACCGCCTGCGGCTGCGCATCCAAAAAGGCGATGACTTCAGCTAACGGCGTGCCGTCGCTGAGATGTTCGCTGTCGCGCAGCGTAAATGAAAACCAGGCCGGCGTGGCGGGAAACTCTGCCAGTAGCGCGATCAGCGCCTTGATCTCCGCGAAGGAAGGCAGCGTTTCGCAGGCCAGAATATCCGCCCCCGCCGCCACCAGCGCCCGCACGCGCGGCCGGTGGAAAGCCATCATCTCCGCCTGCGGCAGCGCATAGTCGCCGCGATACTCGGAACCGTCGGCCAGAAACGCGCCGTAAGGCCCTACGGAGCCGGCAACCAGCAGCGGCCCGGCCTGCGGCGCGGCGGCCAGATAGTCCTCGCGGGCCTTCACGGCCAGCGCCACGCTTCGGGCAATCAGCGCCAGCGCAGCCGTTTCATCCAGCCCGCGCTGCGCAAAACCCTGCGGCGTCGCCTGATAGCTGGCGGTGATCGCCACCTGCGCGCCCGCTTTAAAGTAGTCGTAATGCACCTGATAAATCAGTTCAGGATTTTCAATCAGCACTTTCGCAGACCAGAGCGCGTCGCTCAGGTCGCAGCCGCGCGCTTCCAGCTCGGTAGCCATCGCGCCATCCAGCACCAGTCCGGCGGCTACCTGCTGTTTTACGGCATCAATCGACAACATGTGGAGTCTCCTTTGCCTGCTCGCGTTTTTGCAGCAGCTGAGTAAGGTAGTAAGCGCCGTAACAGACGGCGATAAAAGGCAGCCCGCAGTAGAGCGCGATGCGCTGCTCGGGATCGAAAGCCAGCCCGACGCAGGCCAGCAGGCAGAGCACAAAACCTAAAATCGGCGTCAGCGGATACCACGGCGCGCGATATTTCAGTTCGGCAAGCGGTTTACCCGCGCGCAGATGCGCCCGGCGGAAGAAAAAGTGCGCGGCGCAGATGCTCAGCCACACGGCCACCACCGCAAAGCCAGAGATAGCGGAAAGCGCGACGAACACCGTATCCGGCGCGATCACGCTGGAGAACAGCGCCAGCAGGCCGCCCAGCATACTGACGGAAATCGCGGTCAGCGGAATGCCGCGACGGGTCAGGCGGGCAAAGCAGCGCGGCAGCGTGTTCTGATTGGAGAGCGACCAGAGCATCCGGCCAGAGGCGTACAGGCCGGAATTAGCGGCTGACAGAATCGCGGTCAGGATAACGAAGTTAAAGATATCGGCCGCGTAAGGGATACCAATTTTCTCAAACACCAGCACAAACGGGCTTTTCACAATGCCGGCCTGATCCATCGGGATCAGCGCGGCCAGGATCAGCACGGTGCCGATAAAGAAAATAATCAGCCGCGCTACCGTGGTGCGTATCGCCAGCGGCAGCACCTTGTGCGGATTTTCCGTCTCGCCAGCGGCAATGCCAATCAACTCGGTCCCGGAGAACGCGAAGTTTACCGCCACCATCGTCATCAAAATTGGCAGCACGCCGTGCGGCAGCCAGCCGTGCGCGGTCAGGTTGTGGAAGAACGGCGCGCTGCTGCCGTCTTTTAACGGAATAAAGCCGAACATCGCGCCTGCGCCAAGCACGATAAATGCCAGAATGGTGATGACCTTGATCAGCGAAAACCAGAACTCCCCTTCGGCGAAGAAGCGGGAAGAGATAACGTTAAGCAGGAAGATAAGCGCGCAGAACAGCAGGCACCAGAGCCAGACCGGCGACTGGGGGAACCAGTACTGCATACAGAAACCGGCGGCCGTCAGGCTCGATCCCAGCGCCACGGTCCAGGTCAGCCAGTAAAGCCACGCCACGGTATAGCCGGTCGCCGGGCTGAGGTAGCGCGCGGCATAAACGTGAAACGCGCCGGTTTCGGGCATCGCGACGGAAAGCTCGCCCAGGCTGAGCATCACCAGATAGACCACCAGCGCGCCAATCAGATAGGCCAGCAGCGTACCCGCCGCACCGGTAGTGGAAATAATATAGCCGGTATTAAAAAACAGGCCGGTGCCGATCACGCCGCCAAGCGAAAGCATTACCAGATGGCGCGCCTTCATGCTGCGTTTAAATTGTTGCGTATTGTCCTGCTGAGTCTGCTGCATCCTGTTATCCGTATAGACGTCTAAACTTCTACATAGGCCAGGTGTTATACCTGGTCTGTGCCGGTAATGCAACGTCAGGAAACGTAAAGCAGCGCTTTCAGCCCGTCAGGCGATCAGTCGAATACGGATTCGAGATAGCGTTCCAGCGCGGCGCGCGAGCTGAAGCCGTGCGGAATACCGTAGTGATCCCGGCTGTCGCCGACCAGGTACATGGGAAACTGCACGTAGTGCTCACAGGTTTTGATTTCGTTCGCGGGTTCCGCAAAGCTGTGGCTTTTTTCCTTCAGCGTGGGATGGATAACCAGCGCGGTGCGTCCCAGACGCGCTTCGCGATTTACGTACACATAGCTGTCGCCTCGGCGATAGCCGTAAGCTTTTGCGGTGACCGCGTCCATTTCAAATCCCGCTTTTTCCAGTACGCGAGCGACCTCATCAGGGCGTAGATACATGCTTAATCCTCTAATACTTGCCAACTCCGTCACCTTACCTTAGCGCCAGGGCGCAGGGCTTTCGGAATTGTCCAGAAACAGGGTGCGCGGCAGCCCGACGCACGAAATATCTCTCTGATAGTCTATAGTAAATAGTCCGTATCATTTCCAGGAGAGCGCTAAATGTTTAACCGGACGACAAAGAACGAAGATATTGATATCAACCAGGACGTCACTCTGCTGGCTGATACCCTTGATGGCCTGCTGAAATCCTACGGCAGCAAATCGAAAGAAGAAGTTGACGATGCGCGCAGCAAAGCGCAGGCGCTGCTGAAAGAAACCCGCGCTAAGCTTAACGGCGGCGGCAACCGCGTGTCTCAGGTCGCTAAAGACGCAGGCGAGCATGTGGATACCTTTGTGCGGGATAACCCGTGGCACGGCGTCGGCATCGGCGCGGCGATCGGCGTTTTCCTTGGCGCGCTGATTGCGACCAGCACTTCCCGCGATTAATTTTACGCCTGTATGCTCTGATCAGTCCCCGCTTATGCGGGGATTGTTATTTCTGCGGGACGGCGAATTCTGCCGGATAAGAGTGCAGAAGTGGCTGCGGCCGGCAAGTTCTGCTGCCACAGTTACACGACATCTTGTTTATGTGGTTTACCGCCCTGCTTTAGCAGCTATATCCAATACCTGCTGTTTTATGACAGCCTTCCCAATAACCTCTTACTGGATATTTCTCGCCCCGCCTCTGCTGGCCATCAGCATCCGGCCTTCGTCATGAATTTATTGCGCCGTACCGCTTGCTTCTTAGCCAAGCCGTTTGCCGAATCCCCTTTCAGTTCTGCCATGCAAAAAGCCTGAAATTTTTTTGCCGCGCTAAATCCAGGTGCGGCAAGGCTTTGCCCCGCTTAGCGCTGATAAGCGCACAAGCTATAAGGTTGCAATCGATAAACACCACATCTAGTATTTAATACAGCAGCCAACACACAATATATGGTTATGCGGCGTTTCTGCCCGGAAGCTTGCTCAACAGTCTGTCAGCCTTATCCGTGCCGGATATCCGCCTACAAAGGGAAATACGAATCATGCGCATTATTATTTACACTAAAGATAACTGTGTCCAGTGCGGCGCGACGAAAAGCGCGATGGATAAGCAGGGCATTGCGTATCAGCTGATCAACCTCGATCGGGATCCCACCGAGCTGCAGACGCTGAAAGCGCTGGGCTATCGCCAGGTTCCCGTGGTGATGGCGGAAGGCGAACACTGGAGCGGCTTCCGCCCCGATAAGATCGCCGCGCTGGGCCGTGCCGTCGCGCAGGGCTGACGCCATGCTGGTCTATTTTTCCAGCCAGTCGGAAAACACGCACCGCTTTGTGCTGCGTACCGGCCTGCCCTGTCGCCGTATCCCGATCGGCGGCCAGCCGCTGCGCGTGGCTGAGCCCTATATCCTGGTGGTGCCCAGCTACGGCGGCGGCACCACCAAAGGTGCCGTGCCGAAGCAGGTCATTCAGTTTCTTAACGATGTCGATAACCGCCAGGGCATTCGCGGCGTAATCGCCGCCGGCAACCGCAATTTTGGCGAAGCTTACTGCCTGGCGGGCAGCATTATTGCGCAGAAATGCCGCGTCCCGTGCCTCTACCGTTTCGAGCTGCTGGGCACTGAAGAAGACATCGCCAACGTATCCAGGGGAGTAACCCAATTTTGGCAACAACAGAAAGCACACCCATAGCGCCAACCACGGCCGACTACCATTCCCTGAACGCGATGCTCAACCTTTACGATGCAGACGGCCATATTCAGTTTGAGAAAGATCGTGAGGCGACGCGCCGCTATTTCTTACAGCACGTGCTGCCAAATACGGTGACGTTCAGCTCTGTTAGTGAGCGCTTACAATACCTGGTAGCGGAAGGCTATTACGAAGCCGAGGTGCTGAACGCTTATTCTTTTGATTTTATCAATGCGCTGTTTGAGCAGGCTTACCAGCATCGCTTCCGCTTCCAGACTTTCCTTGGCGCGTGGAAGTTTTACACCAGCTATACGCTGAAAACCTTCGACGGCAAACGCTATCTTGAAGGCTTTACCGAGCGCGTCTGCATGGTGGCGCTGACGCTGGCCAAAGGTGACCAGGCGCTGGCGACGGCGCTGGTGGAAGAGATGCTGTCCGGCCGTTTTCAGCCTGCCACGCCAACATTTCTGAACTGCGGCAAGCAGCAGCGCGGCGAGCTGGTTTCCTGTTTTCTGCTGCGTATTGAAGACAATATGGAGTCGATCGGCCGTTCGGTGAACTCCGCACTCCAGCTGTCCAAACGCGGCGGCGGCGTGGCGTTTCTGCTTTCTAACCTGCGCGAGGCCGGTGCGCCGATCAAGCGTATTGAAAACCAGTCTTCCGGCGTGATCCCGGTGATGAAGATGCTGGAGGATGCTTTCTCCTACGCCAATCAGCTGGGCGCGCGTCAGGGCGCGGGCGCGGTATATTTGCACGCGCATCATCCCGATATCCTGCGCTTTCTGGATACCAAACGGGAAAATGCCGACGAGAAAATCCGTATCAAAACGCTGTCGCTGGGCGTGGTGATACCGGACGTGACCTTCCAGCTGGCGAAGGCCAATCAGCCGATGGCGCTCTTTTCGCCTTACGACGTCGAGCGTATTTACGGCCTGCCCTTTGCCGATATCAGCATCAGCGAGAAATATGAGGAGATGCTGGCCGACGAGCGTATCCGCCGCACCTTTATTAATCCACGCGAGTTCTTCCAGACGCTGGCGGAAATCCAGTTCGAGTCCGGCTATCCCTATATTATGTTTGAGGATACGGTTAACCGCGCCAACCCGATCAAGGGAAGGATTAATATGAGCAACCTTTGCTCGGAGATCCTGCAGGTAAATACGCCGACCGAATACCATGAGGATTTAAGCTATCGTCATATCGGCAAGGATATCTCCTGCAACCTCGGGTCGCTGAATATTGCGCATACCATGGATTCGCCTGACTTTGCCCGCACGGTGGAGATCGCGGTACGCGGCCTGACGGCCGTTTCCGACCAGAGCCATATCCGCTCCGTGCCTTCCATCGAAAACGGCAACGCGCAGTCGCACGCTATCGGCCTGGGCCAGATGAATCTGCACGGCTATTTAGCGCGTGAGGGCATCCACTACGGTTCACCGGCGGCGCTGGACTTTACCAATCTTTACTTCTATGCCGTCACCTATCACGCGCTGCGCACTTCTAACCTGATTGCCCGGGAACGCGGCGAGCGGTTTGCAGGTTTTGCGGCCTCTCGCTACGCCAGCGGCGAATACTTTGACCAGTATGTTAATCAGCCCTGGCAGCCGCGCACGCCGGAAGCCGCCGCGCTGTTTGCCAAAGCGGGTATTACGCTGCCTTCGCAAGAGGACTGGCGGCAGCTGCGCGATATGGTTACGCACTACGGCATCTATAATCAAAATTTGCAGGCGATCCCGCCGACCGGCTCGATCTCCTATATCAATCACGCCACGTCGAGTATTCACCCTATCGTCTCGCGTATTGAGATCCGTAAGGAAGGGAAAACGGGCCGCGTCTACTATCCCGCGCCGTTTATGACCAACGATAACCAGGCGTTTTACCGTGACGCCTACGATATCGGGCCGGAAGCGATTATCGATACCTATGCCGAAGCGACGCGCCATGTCGATCAGGGGCTGTCATTGACGCTTTTCTTCCGCGATACCGCCACCACGCGCGATATCAATAAGGCGCAGATTTACGCCTGGAAGAAAGGCATCAAAACCCTGTATTACATTCGCCTGCGTCAGATGGCCCTGCTCGGCACTGAAGTCGAAGGCTGTGTTTCCTGCTCGCTCTAACCTGACCATAAGGGAGCGAAGGCATTCGCTAAAAATATGATGAAACTACAACGCGTGCACGCTATTAACTGGAACCAGATCGAGGACGAAAAAGATCTGGAAGTCTGGAACCGTTTGACCTCGAACTTCTGGCTGCCGGAAAAAATTCCGCTTTCTAACGATATTCCGGCCTGGAACGGGTTAAGCCCACAGGAGCAGCAGCTCACCATCCGCGTCTATACCGGACTGACGCTGCTGGACACCATTCAGAACACCGTTGGCGCCCCGGCGCTGATGGTGGATGCGCTGACGCCGCATGAAGAAGCGGTGATATCGAATATCAGCTTTATGGAAGCGGTACATGCGCGATCCTACAGTTCTATCTTCTCCACGCTGTGCCACACCAGCGATGTCGATGCGGCCTATGAATGGAGCGAAAATAATATCTTTTTGCAGCGAAAAGCCGACATCGTGCTGGAACACTATCATTACAGCGATCCGTTAAAAAAGAAAATCGCCAGCGTTTTTCTGGAGTCTTTTCTGTTCTATTCCGGCTTTTATTTGCCGATGTACTGGTCAAGCCGCGGCAAACTGACCAATACCGCCGATCTGATCCGCCTGATTATCAAAGACGAGGCGGTACACGGCTACTATATCGGCTACAAATACCAGAAGGCGCTGCAAAAAGAGAGCAAGGCCAGACGCAAAGAGCTGCATCAGTTCGCCATGGAACTGATGCTGGCGCTGTATGAAAACGAGCTGGCCTATACGGCGGATCTGTACGAAGGCCCGGACTGGTGCGAAGAGGTGAATAAGTTTTTGCACTATAACGCCAACAAGGCGCTGATGAACTTAGGTTACGAGGCGCTGTTCCCGCCAGAGCTAACCAATGTCGATCCCGCTATTTTGGCCGCGCTTTCTCCCAATGCCGACGAGAACCACGATTTCTTCTCCGGCTCCGGCTCTTCCTATGTGATGGGAAAAGCCGTGGATACCGAAGATGAGGACTGGAATTTTTGAATAAATGCGGGCGGCTTTTTGGCTGGCCGTCCGCTGGCATTATTTTTTATTGATCGAACGTTCAATAAAAATTTACTGAAAGATATTCTCCTTTTTTACGTTACTTTATTCCGTCTACAAGCGAAAAATCCCCGCTAAATTACCTCTTCCAGGACGTCTTTTTATAATAAATATCGCACTATTTTCCCTGTCTGAAATTCCTCGTCATCCCTTACCCTTACTGGCATTACCGGAGATGCACGTCTCAGGATCAATTCCGCCAGGCCGCGCAAAGGGTTGCCTCAGCCTGAGAGTGTGTTAGGGTATAGACCGTTCATATTTTACCAGGACCGATTGAAATATAAGAAAATTAACTATTTGTCAGGAATAAAATAATTACATGGCTATTAAACTTGAAGTTAAAAATCTTTATAAGGTTTTTGGGGAAAATCCCGATCGCGCTTTTAAGTATATCGATAAAGGCATGGGTAAAGAAGCACTGCTGGAAAAAACCGGCCTCTCGCTTGGCGTAAAGAATGCCAGTCTGGCCATTGAAGAAGGCGAGATATTTGTGATCATGGGCCTTTCCGGCTCCGGCAAGTCCACCATGGTTCGCCTTCTCAATCGTCTGATAGAACCCACCCGTGGTCAGGTCATTATTGACGGTGTCGATATAGCGAAAATATCCGACAGCGAATTACGTCAGGTGCGCCGAAATAAAATCAGCATGGTGTTCCAGTCATTTGCGCTGATGCCTCATCTTACCGTCTTAAATAATGCGGCTTTCGGCATGGAATTAGCTGGCGTCCCGCTCCAGCAACGGCAGGAAAAAGCGCTGGAGGCGCTGCGTCAGGTTGGGCTGGATAATTATGCCCACGCCTGGCCGGACGAATTATCCGGCGGAATGCGTCAGCGTGTTGGATTAGCGCGCGCGCTGGCCATCAATCCGGATATATTATTGATGGATGAAGCCTTCTCCGCGCTCGATCCTTTAATCCGTACTGAGATGCAGGATGAGCTGGTAAAACTGCAATCCCGCCACCAGCGCACCATCGTCTTTATTTCTCACGATCTGGATGAGGCCATGCGCATTGGCGACCGTATTGCGATTATGCAGGGCGGGGAAGTGATTCAGGTCGGCACGCCGGATGAAATTCTGAATAATCCCGCCAACGACTACGTGCGCACTTTCTTTCGCGGCGTGGATATCAGCCACGTCTTCAGCGCCAAAGATATCGCCCGCCGCAGCGCCAGCGCGCTGATGCGTAAAGCGCCGGGCTTTGGCCCGCGTTCGGCCATCAAGCTGTTGCAGGATGAAGACCGCGAATATGGCTACGTGCTGGAAAAGCAAAAGTTTGTCGGCGTGGTCTCTACCGATTCGCTGAAGGCCGCGCTGGCCGCAGGCAACGGGCTGGATCAGGCTATTTTGCCCGCGCCTGTCGCCATGCCCGGCGATACGTCGCTTAACGATCTGCTGTCGCATGTCGCACAGGCCCCCTGCGCGGTGCCCATCGTTGGCGAAGATAATAACTATATCGGCATCATTTCCAAAGGCATGTTGTTACAGGCATTAGATCGTGAAGGGAGCCAGCCATGAGCACACCAGTAACCGACCCGTGGCAGAGCGCATCCGCCGCCCCTTCTGACGTCACGCCAGCCGCTGACGCCGCTTCAACCAGCAGCGCAGATGCCTGGGGAACGCCGGGCGGTCACGATGCGGCGGCCAGCAGCAGCGACTGGTTAAGCAGCACGCCAGCCCCGGCGCCGGAGCATTTCAGTCTGCTCGATCCTTTTCACAAAACGTTGATCCCGCTTGATAGCTGGGTAACCAGCGGGATCGACTGGATCGTCAGCCATTTCCGTCCGCTGTTCCAGGGCATCCGCGTGCCGGTTGATTATATCCTCAGCGCTTTTCAGCACTTCCTGCTGGGGATGCCGTCGCCCGTCGCTATCGTGCTGTTTGCGCTGATCGCATGGCAGATATCCAGCTTCGGCATGGGCGTCGCCACGCTGATTTCGCTGGTTATTATTGGCGCTATCGGCGCCTGGTCGCAGGCGATGGTGACGCTGGCACTGGTGCTGACTGCCCTGCTGTTCTGCATGGTGATTGGCCTGCCGCTGGGGATCTGGCTGGCGCGCAGCGATAAGGCCGCCAAATTTATCCGGCCCCTGCTGGATGCCATGCAGACGACGCCCGCGTTCGTCTATCTGGTGCCGATCGTGATGCTGTTTGGCATTGGCAACGTGCCCGGCGTGGTGGTGACCATTATCTTCGCCCTGCCGCCGATTGTGCGCCTGACCATTCTGGGCATTAAACAGGTTCCGGCTGATTTAACCGAAGCCGCCGAATCCTTTGGCGCCAGCCCGCGCCAGATGCTGTTTAAGGTGCAGCTGCCGCTGGCGATGCCGACCATCATGGCGGGCGTTAACCAGACGCTGATGCTGGCGCTGTCGATGGTGGTGATCGCCTCGATGATCGCCGTTGGCGGCCTGGGTCAGATGGTGCTGCGCGGCATCGGCCGTCTTGATATGGGGCTGGCCACCGTCGGCGGCGTAGGCATTGTTATCCTCGCCATCATCCTTGACCGCCTGACGCAGTCCGTTGGCCGCGACAGCCGCAGCCGCGGTGCCCGTCGCTGGTATGCCAGCGGCCCGTTAGGCCTGATCACCCGTCCATTTATCCACTAATCCTGCCTGCTGGCGGCGTTACGTCGTCGCCAGCCTCCGCTTTTTGAATAACAAGGATCTTCTATGCGTAAGACAGCACTGTTAGCCGCCGCATTCTCCACGCTGGCCCTTCCGGCTTTTGCCGCCGATTTGCCTGGTAAAGGCATTACCGTTAAACCTATTCAAAGCACCATTTCGGAAGAAACCTTCCAGACGCTGCTGGTCAGCCGCGCGCTGGAAAAGCTGGGCTATACCGTCGATGAGCCAAGCGAGGTGGATTACAACGTCGGCTATACCTCGCTGGCCGCCGGCGACGCCACCTTTACCGCCGTCAACTGGCAGCCGCTGCATGACGATATGTATAAAGCGGCAGGCGGCGACGCGAAATTCGATCGTCAGGGCACCTATGTGCAGGGCGCGGCGCAGGGCTATCTGATCGATAAGAAAACCGCCGAAAAATATCATATTACCCGAATCGACCAGCTGAAAGATCCTGAGCTGGCGAAGCTTTTCGACAGCAACAACGACGGCAAAGCGGATCTGACCGGCTGTACGCCAGGCTGGGGCTGCGAAGCAGTTATCAACCATCAGATCAAAGCCTACGGCCTGAGCAATACGGTTGAACACAATCAGGGCAACTATTCGGCAATGATTGCCGATACGATTTCCCGCTTTAAAGAAGGCAAGCCGATCCTTTACTACACCTGGACGCCTTACTGGGTCAGCGACAAGCTGGTACCCGGTCGGGATGTCGTCTGGCTACAGGTGCCGTTTTCCGCCATGCCTGGTGAGCAAAAGGCTCTGGATACTAAATTGCCGAACGGCGCTAATTACGGCTTCCCGGTGAACAGTATGCATATCGTGGCGAATAAGGCCTGGGCTGAGAAAAATCCGGCGGCGGCTAAACTGTTTGCCGAAATGAAACTGCCGCTGGCGGATATCAATGCGCAGAACGCGCGTATGCAGCAGGGTCAGTCCAGCGAAGCGGATATCAATGCGCACGTCAACGGCTGGATCAAAGCGCATCAGGCGCAGTTTGACGGCTGGATCCACGACGCGCTCGCCGCCGCTAAATAAAAACCCGCTTGATACAAGGGAAAGCGCACGGCCGGCTAGCCATCATATAGCTATGTGGAAGCACGCGGCCATAGCCATGTGGAAGTATGCGGCCCGTCTGCCACGATATAGCTATGTGAAAGAACGCGGCCATAGCCATGTGGAAGCATGCGGCCCGTCTGCCACGATATAGCTATGTGAAAGAACGCGGCCATAGCCCTGTGGAAGCATGCGGCCCGTCTGCCACAATATAGCTATGTAGAAGAATGTGGCCGGTTAGCCACGATATAGCTACGTGAAAGAACGCGGCCCGTTTGCCACGATATAGCTATGTGAAAGAAGATAATCGGTTTGCCGTGCCCCGCGTCGTTTCCGGCGCGGGACACGCGCCCTCTTCTCTCGTTTCCCTGGCTACAGCGTTGCGGTAAAAGTTCCCTTTCCGCTTTCGGCGGCAATCCGCGCCAATTGTAAATAATTCTATAAATAAAATAGTTTTTCAGGTTACTATCAAGCTATTCTTCTTTTTAAATTTCTGATTATCACCATGAAATCCCCTCAGCACGGTCTTAGCTCTGCCCTTGTTGCCCTGATGTCGATCGCCACCGGCCTTTCCGTTGCCAGCAACTATTATGTGCAGCCGCTACTGGAAACCATCGCGCGCGCTTTTTCTCTTTCCGTTAACGAAGCGGGGTTTATCGTCACCACCGCACAGCTTGGCTACGCCGTCGGCTTACTGCTGCTGGTACCGCTGGGCGATATGCTGGAGCGCCGGGCGCTGATTGTGGTGATGAGCCTGCTGGCAGCGGGCGGCATGGTGATCACCGCGCTTTCCACCAATATTGTCTTTATGCTGCTGGGCACGGCGCTGACCGGGCTGTTTTCGGTGGTGGCGCAGATCCTGGTGCCGCTGGCGGCCACGCTGGCCGCGCCGGAGAAACGGGGTAAGGTCGTCGGCACCGTAATGAGCGGACTGCTGCTGGGCATTCTGCTGGCGCGCACCATTGCAGGCGGTCTGGCACAGCTGGGCGGCTGGCGCACCGTTTACTGGGTTGCCAGCGCGCTGATGGTACTGATGGCGCTGGCGTTATGGCGCTATCTGCCGCGTTATAAGCAGTCGGTAGCGCTTAACTATCCGCAGCTGCTGCGCTCAATCTTCACGCTCTATTTTACTACGCCGATCTTAAGAACCCGCGCGGTTATCGGCTGCCTGGCGTTCGCCAACTTCAGTATGCTGTGGACCTCAATGGCTTTCCTGCTGGCTTCGCCGCCTTACGGTTTCTCGGAAGGCGAAATCGGCCTGCTTGGGCTGGTGGGCGCTGCAGGCGCGCTGGCGGCACGTCAGGCGGGTTCGCTGGCGGATAAAGGTAAGGCTCGCCTGACCACCACCGTCGGCCTGCTGATCCTGCTGGCCTCATGGGCGATCACCGCGATGGGCGGTCACTCGCTGACTGCGCTGGTTATTGGCATTATCCTGCTCGATTTGGCCGTACAGGGCGTACATATTACCAATCAGAGCGTGATCTACCGCGCTATGCCGGAGGCGCGCAACCGTCTTACCGCCGGTTATATGACCAGCTATTTCATCGGCGGCGCCGCCGGTTCGCTGCTCTCGGCCGCCGCCTATCAGTACGCTGGCTGGCACGGCGTCTGCGCGGTGGGTGCTTTCATCACCGTGCTTAACCTGTTGAGCTGGTGGCGAGGCTCCCGTTACGAGCTGACAACGGATTAACCCGTTGATAACGTATTGCAACACTTTCAGCGCCGCCGCCCTGTTAAGCGTTTACACAGTCTGGTATGGTTAGCCTGACACTTATTCAGGTTAGTTACTTTTTCGATTGAAACTATTAAATTCTTAACGGTACAGCATCCCTTGTTACGCAGGCGCTATGCGGAATTTTTTTCGGCTATAGCGTAGCAATAATGGGTAACCGGCCCCGCGCTGATTACCCCGGCCTGCTGGCAGGCGATTGGGTTTGACGTTTTTTGGCAGCCCACTCCCGCCGGTTTGCCGTTTTCGCCCGACCTCCGGGTTCGGGCATGACAGGTAGAACCTGTAGCAGCGCCCCGTTCCGGCGCTGCATAACGCCCTGGGTTATGGAGTGACCTGGACAATAGAGATGGCGTTGGCTGGCCATGCCAGCCGACAGACACGACATTATATCGCCGTCGTTACAATACCAGTTGCAACTTATGAGGTTCCCCCAGATGGAAAGTTCGTTTGCCCCCATTGAACAGATGCTGAATTTCCGCGCTAACCGTCAGAAAGATTTCCCTTTACAGGAAATTATGCTGACGCGCCTCTGCATGCATATGCAGAGCAAGCTGCTGGAAAACCGCAACAAAATGCTCAAGGCACAGGGGATTAACGAGACGCTGTTTATGGCGCTGATCACGCTCGACGCGCAGGAAAACCACAGTATTCAGCCTTCAGAACTCAGCTCCGCGCTGGGCTCGTCCCGTACTAACGCCACCCGTATCGCCGATGAGCTGGAAAAGCGCGGCTGGATCGAACGCCGTGAAAGCGATAACGATCGCCGCTGTCTGCATCTGCATTTAACCGAGAAAGGCCATGATTTTCTGCGCCAGCTGCTGCCGCCGCAGCATCAGTGTCTGCAGCTGCTCTGGTCCGCGCTCAGTCCGGCAGAAAAAGGCCAGCTGGAAGGCATAACGCGTAAACTACTGACGCGTCTGGATAAAATGGACGAAGACGAGACGATCGCCGCCCTTTCTCGCTAAGCTTTCCCGCAATAGCATATTGTGCGACACAACCGCCGCCGCTTATCGCTATTTTAGCCGCAACCCAACTGATGCCAGCGCTTTTGCGCTGGCATTTTCGGATCCGGAACCGGCCTCCGGAGCCTGCCAGGATGAACGTGGAGAACCTTATGAGTGCAGAAGCACAGCAGCAACCCAACAATAAAAAGAAGAAGCGCAAAGGCGCGCTAATCGTGCTGGCGTTGATATTCGTTATCGCCGGGCTGGCATGGCTGGCCTGGTGGTTTATCGTGCTGCGCCATTTCCAGGAAACCGATGACGCCTACGTGGCGGGCAATCAGGTGCAGGTCATGGCGCAGGTATCGGGCAGCGTCAACAAGGTCTGGTTTGACGATACTGACCACGTTCATAAAGGCGACGTGCTGGTAACGCTGGACAAAACGGACGCGGAACAGGCTTTCGAGAAGGCGCAGACCGCGCTGGCGACCAGCGTGCGTCAGACCCACCAGCTGATTATCAACGGCAAGCAGTATCAGGCAACGATTGAGCTGCAAAAAACCGCGCTGGCGCAGGCGCAGGCCGATCTGAAACGTCGCGAACCGCTGGGCGCCGCTAACCTGATCGGACGCGAAGATTTACAGCACGCGCGCGATGCCGTCGCTACGGCTCAGGCTCAGCTTGAGGTGGCGATCGAGCAGTATAACGCCAACCAGGCGGCAATCCTGAATACCTCTCTGGAGAATCAGCCGGCGGTGAAACAGAGCGCGGCCGAACTGCGTGACGCGTGGCTGGCTTTGCAGCGTACCGAGATTGTCAGCCCGATTGACGGTTTCATCTCCCGGCGCAGCGTGCAGGTTGGCTCGCAGATCTCAACCACTACGCCGCTGCTGGCCGTGGTGCCGGAGAAAAATCTCTGGGTAGACGCCAACTATAAAGAAACGCAGCTGGCCGATGTGCGTATCGGTCAGCCTGCCACGGTTGTCAGCGATATTTACGGCGACGACGTGGTTTATCACGGCAAAGTCGTAGGGCTGGATATGGGCACCGGCAGCGCGTTCTCGCTGCTGCCCGCGCAGAACGCAACGGGCAACTGGATCAAAGTGGTGCAGCGTTTGCCGGTGCGTATCGAGCTAAACCCTGACGAGGTCGCGCGTCATCCGCTGCGCATCGGTCTGTCGACGCTGGTTAAAATCGACACCAGCAATAAAGACGGCAGCGTACTTGCCACCAGCGTGCGCCAGAAACCCGCTTATGAAAGCGACGCGCTGGCGTTGGATCTGGCTCCGGTCAACCAGCTGATTGCCGATATCATTCACGCAAATGCGGGCTGAGCGCGCGGGAGGCTGTTATGGCACAAAAACCGCTTGAAGGCGCCCAGCTGGTTCTGATGACCATCGCGCTGTCGCTGGCGACGTTTATGCAGGTGCTGGATTCCACTATCGCCAACGTCGCTATTCCGACTATCGCCGGTAATCTGGGCGCCTCTAACTCGCAGGGCACCTGGGTGGTGACCTCGTTCGGCGTCGCCAACGCGATTTCTATTCCCATTACCGGCTGGCTGGCGAAGCGCGTGGGTGAAGTAAAGCTCTTTGTCTGGGCGACCGCCGCTTTCGCCGTCGCCTCCTGGCTATGCGGTATGTCCAATAGCCTGGGCATGTTGATTTTCTTCCGCGTCCTGCAGGGCGTGGTGGCCGGGCCATTGATCCCGCTGTCGCAGAGCCTGCTGCTCAGCAACTATCCGCCCGCGAAGCGCAGCATCGCCCTGTCGCTCTGGGCGATGACGGTGATTGTCGCGCCTATTTGCGGGCCGATCCTGGGCGGCTGGATCAGCGATAACTATCACTGGGGCTGGATCTTCTTTATCAACGTGCCTATCGGCGTGGTAGTGGTGATCCTGACGCTGCAAACGTTGCGCAATCGGGAAACGGCAACGGCAATCCGGCCTATTGATACGGTCGGGCTGGTGCTGCTGATCGTCGGGATTGGCTCGCTGCAAATGATGCTCGACCGTGGCAAGGAACTGGACTGGTTCAGCTCGCCGGAGATTATCACGCTAACCATTGTCGCGGTGATAGCGCTGGCGGTGCTGCTGGTCTGGGAGCTGACGGACGACCATCCGATCATCGATCTGTCGCTGTTTAAGTCGCGGAATTTCACCATCGGCTGCCTCTGTATCAGCCTGGCCTATATGCTCTATTTCGGGTCGATAGTGCTGTTGCCGCAGCTGCTGCAGGAGGTCTACGGCTACACGGCCACCTGGGCCGGGCTGGCTTCCGCGCCGGTCGGCATCCTGCCGGTGATCCTGTCGCCTATTATCGGCCGGTTCGCCCATCGGCTGGATATGCGCAAGCTGGTCACCTTCAGCTTCATTATGTATGCGGTTTGCTTTTACTGGCGAGCCTATACGTTTGAACCCGGCATGGATTTCGGCGCATCGGCCTGGCCGCAGTTTATTCAGGGCTTTGCCGTGGCCTGCTTCTTTATGCCGCTGACCACCATCACGCTGTCCGGGCTGCCGCCGGAGCGGCTGGCGGCCGCGTCCAGCCTGTCGAACTTTACGCGCACGCTGGCCGGGTCGATCGGCACCTCGATCACTACCACAATGTGGACCGACCGCGAGGCGATGCACCACAGCCAGCTTACGGAGTCAGTGAACGCTTACAACTTCAATTCGCAGGAGATGTACGGCAAGCTGAATCAGCTGGGGATGTCGCACGATCAGGCTTCGGGCTGGATTGCGCAGCAGATCACTAATCAGGGGCTGATTATCTCCGCCAACGAGATTTTCTGGGCTTCCGCTGGCGTCTTTCTGTTTCTGCTGGTGCTGGTCTGGTTTGCCCGGCCGCCGTTTGGCTCCGGCAGCGGCGGCGGCGGCGCGCACTGAGTCGATATAAAAAAAACGGGCCGCAATGGCCCGTTTTTAATGGCTTAACCGTCAGCTTTCATGAACCTTAACGGCCCGCTTCGCCTCAGGCGTTCTGACGCCACCATTCCGCCAGCAGAATGCCGGTCGCTACGGAAACGTTAAGGCTTTCCACGTTGCCGGTGCCGCCGATAGAAACGCTCAGGTCGCCCTGCTCCAGCGTGGTGTCGGACAGGCCGTCGCTCTCCTGACCCAATACCAGCACCATCTTAGCGGGCAGCGCAGCCTGCGCCAGCGGCTCGCCCTGATGGCTGGACGTGGTTACGATGGCGTAACCGGCACGGCGAAACGCATCCAGACCTTCAGCAAAGCTTTCACCGCTGATAGCCTGCACGTGTTCCGCGCCGCCTTCCGCCGTGCGTACCGCCGCGCCGGATTCCAGTAGCGAAGCATCCTGCACCAGCAGCCCTTTCACACCGAAGTGCGCGCAGCTGCGCATGATACCGCCCAGGTTATGCGGGTTGCCGATATCTTCCAGCGCCAGCACGCAATCTTTCTCTGGTGCCTTAGCCAGCCACTCGCGAACCTGAATGCCGGGACGCTTTTTGATCAGGAAGCAGACGCCGCCGTGATGTTCGGTGCCGGACGCCTTCGCCAGCTCCGCATCGTCTACCACATGGTAGGCTTTACGGTTGGCGGCCATCCATTTCAGCGCATCGCGAAAACGCGGCGTTACGCTCTGGACGAACCAGGCGCGCACGATGCAGTCGGGACGGCTCTGGAACAGCGCCTGACAGGCGTTTTCGCCATAGACGCGCGTTTCTTCATTACGCTGACGACGGATCTGCTCCGGGTCGATACCGCTTTTGCCGCCGATGCCGCCGTAATCGGGCTTGTCATCTACCGCTGACGGCGCGCGTGAAACCGTACGCCATGGCGAACCGCCTGCTACGTCGCGATCGCGCCCGCCACGCGGCTTTTCTGTATTACGTGAAGAACGGCGGTCGCCGTCCGGACGAGGCGCGCCTTTACCGGTACGGGGATTTCCCGTCCGGCTGCTGCTCTCATCATCGCCGCGGACATACATCACTTTGACTTTACCGCTTTTACCTTTAAATTCGTCGTTCATTTTCCCTCCACCTGGCTGAGCGCGAAGCGCGCAGATTACCTGATGTGGCACCGCTTAGCTATTAACTTCCCGCTAAAGGCTCGTTTCCGTGCCGTGCTGACCTTTAAGACAGCATAAATCGCGTGAGTCACGACCTATTGTACCCATCGAACAAATCTCTTTGTTGCTGACGCAAAGCCGAACCATAATTACCGCTACTTAATCATAACAAAGTAAGCGATCGCTTACCGAGGTGTATCATGAATACGGTTTGTGCTTCATGCCAGGCGACCAACCGCGTGCCGCCGGAACGTATTGAAGACGGCGCAAAGTGCGGCCGCTGCGGCGACGAGCTTTTCAATGGCGAGGTCATTAACGCCACTACCGCCACGCTGGATAAATATTTACAGGACGATCTGCCGGTTGTCGTGGATTTCTGGGCGCCGTGGTGCGGCCCCTGCGTTAACTTTGCGCCGGTATATAAAGACGTTGCGCTAGAGCGCGGCGGCCAGGTTCGCTTCCTGAAGGTGAATACCGAAGCGGAGCCGGAGATCAGCGCACGTTTTCGCATCCGCAGCATCCCGACCATTATGATCTTTAAGCAGGGTCAGATGGTGGATATGCTCAGCGGCGCGATGCCTAAAGCCCCTTTCAACGAGTGGCTGGACGAAAACCTCTGAGTCCCTGGTGGTCAGGTTCGCCTGGCCACTACTGTTTTTACCGCTTTTCTGCCAGAATGGCGTTTTCCCCAGATAAATTCCTATGATCGAAAACGCCGTTCTTCGCCTGCGCGCCGAGCGCCTTGCGCGGGCTACCCGTCCTTTTCTTGCTCGCGGCAATCGTATCCCCCGCTGTCAGCGCTGCCTGCTGCCAAAAAAGAACTGCCTGTGCGAGACCCTACAGCCGGTAGCGGCGCGCAGTCGTTTTTGCCTGGTGATGTTTGACAGCGAACCGATGAAGCCCAGCAACACGGGCCGCCTGATTGCCGATATCCTGCCCGATACGCAGGCTTTCGGCTGGTCGCGCACCGAGCCCGATCCCCGGCTGCTGGCCGCGGTAAAAAATCCTGACGTGCAGCCGCTGGTGGTGTTCCCGCAATCCTACGCCGATGCGGATCGCCCGGTGATAAACCGTCCTCCCGTCAACGGTAAACCCCCGCTGTTTATTATGCTCGACGGCACCTGGACCGAAGCGCGCAAGATGTTCCGCAAAAGCCCGTGGCTGGATACGTTGCCGGTAATGTCGCTGACGCTCAGCCGCCCGTCCAACTATCAACTGCGCGAGTCGCACGGCGACGGCCAGCACTGTACGGCCGAAGTCGCGGCGGAGCTGCTGCTTCAGGCGGGCGATACCGCAGCGGGTACGGCGCTCTTCCGGCACTTCGATCTGTTTCGCCAGCGCTATCTGGCGGGTAAGCCGCACCATCCGTCTCATCAGCAAAGCGCGGCCGTGACATCCGACGATTAAAAAAGGGCGGCCTTTATACTGGCCGCCCTTTTCTGCTCTCTGGGTTTTATGTGTGTTTAAAATAATATATTTCCGGCTCTTCTGGACTATCGGTTACATATTATATCGATATTCTAATTGGGCAGAAACCACTCAAAAAAAATAACCAGCAGCCGGATATAAAGCCACTACTTGTTAATTTAGACAGGATACCCCTTGCGCAGCCTTATGGTGATTTAGCTCAGCAAAGGCCAGGCTGATGCCCTCCATAAGGTACCGATATAAGGGGAAAAACCGCGTGCCCGTAAGGGAAAATGAGCCGCCTGCTTCTGTTACAGGCCAAGGGTACTTGTTTATTTGAAAAGTAAAAGCCCTGCCATCACCAACAAAATCAGACGACTCATTTAATTCATATTCATCAGTGAAAACACTTCCCCTTAAAGGCGGATAACATTCGCTGACGACATATTATTACGCGTCTGGTACTGCTTACTCAATCTTAATAATTACCCGTTGGAAAGTAATAATTGAGAGAGAGAAAAAAGTAACTATCGGGCAGCGCTGGTCCGTCAAAATAAAAACGTTCAGCCTTTAAGAATTTAACCTTTTTAACATCCACGCGGTTATTACAGAATTTCTCTACGGCACAGGTAAAAAATCAACGGCGTGCTGCATCTCTGCTGTCTGGCAGCCTGTAAACCAGATAAATTTGTGAGCTGATACCGAGGATTGCGGCCTGGCTACGGCACCAGACGTCGGTTGGCGTTAAACTCACTTTTTCTGCACAGGAGACGGCTATGAGTCAACGAGGGCTGGAAGCGCTGTTACGCCCCAAATCCATCGCGGTTATTGGTGCCTCGCCGCGCCCGGAACGCGCGGGCTATCTGATGATGCGCAATCTGCTGGCGGGAGGGTTTAGCGGTTCCGTTCTGCCGGTCACGCCGAAGTATCAGGCCGTATGCGGCGTGATGGCCTGGCCCGATGTCGCCAGCCTGCCCTTTGCCCCCGACCTGGCGGTAATCTGCACGCACAGTCGCCATAATATCGTCCTGCTCCAGGCGCTGGGCGAGCGCGGCTGCAAAGCCTGCATCATTCTCTCTTCGCCGGGCAGCCAGCATGACGAGCTGCGTGAGTGCGCCAGCCGTTTGCAGATCCGCCTGCTCGGGCCAAACAGCCTGGGACTGCTTGCGCCCTGGCAAGGGCTGAACGCCAGCTTTTCCCCGGTGCCTATTTATCAGGGCAGGCTGGCGTTTATTTCGCAGTCCGCCGCCGTCTCTAATACCATTCTCGACTGGGCGCAGCAGCGGCAGCTGGGCTTCTCCTGGTTTATCGCGCTCGGCGACAGTCTGGATATCGACGTGGACGACCTGCTGGATTTTCTGGCGCGCGACGGCAAAACCAGCGCTATTCTGCTCTGTCTGGAGCAGTTAAGCGACGCACGGCGCTTTGTCTCGGCAGCCCGCAGCGCCGCCCGAAACAAGCCGGTGCTGGTGATTAAAAGCGGGCGCTCGCAGCAGGCGCGTCAGCTGCTGGGCGCGCCCGGCGGCATGGACGGCGCCTGGGATGCGGCGATACAGCGTGCAGGCCTGCTGCGGGTACAGGATATGCACGAGCTCTTTTCCGCGGTGGAAACCCTCAGCTATATGCGGCCGCTGCGCGGTGAGCGACTGATGATTATCAGTAACGGCGCCGCGCCTGCCGCGCTGGCGCTGGATGCGCTGGATGCGCGCGGCGGCAAACTGGCAACACTGGGCGAGGCGTTAACGGCGGCGCTGCAAAGCTGTCTGCCGGACGGCTGCCAGGCCGGCAATCCTTTGGATCTGAAAGATGACGCTACGCCAGAACGCTATCAGCAGGTGGTGTCGCTGCTGCTCGGCAGCCACGATATCGATGCGCTGCTGGTGATTTACGCGCCCAGCGCCGTTGCGCCCGCTACCCTCACCGCGCAACGATTAATAGAGGTGACGGCAAAGCATCCGCGAGCGAAACAGATCGCCCTGCTGACCAACTGGTGCGGCGAGTTCTCTGCGCCTGAAGCGCGCCGCCACTTCAGCGAGGCCGGTATTCCCACCTATCGTACGCCGGAAGGCGCGGTCACCGCGTTTATGCATATGGTGGAATACCGCCGTAATCAGAAGCAGCTGCGCGAAACGCCCGCGCTTCCGGCCGATCTGGCGACCAATACGGCAGAAGCCCACCAGCTCATTCACCTGGCGCTGAAAGAGGGCGTGACCACGCTGGATACCCACGAAGTCCAGGGCATTTTGCAGGCCTATGGCTTAACGACGTTGCCAACCTGGATCGCCAGCGACAGCGTGGAGGCGGTACAGATAGCCAGTCAGGCAGGCTATCCGGTAGCGCTTAAGCTGCGCTCGCCCGATATCCCGCATAAATCGGAAGTCCAGGGCGTGATGCTCTATCTGCGCTCGGCTGGCGAGGTGCAGCAGGCGGCGGAAGCCATTATCGACCGGGTCAAACTCGCCTGGCCGCAGGCGCGTATCGACGGGCTGCTGGTGCAGAGCATGGCCAACCGCGCCGGCGCTCAGGAGTTGCGTATCGTGATGGAGCAGGATCCCGTATTCGGGCCGGTGATTATGCTGGGCGAAGGCGGCATTGAGTGGCAGGCAGAGCGGCAGGCCGCCGTAGCCTTGCCGCCGCTGAATATGGCGCTCGCCCGCTATCTGATTATTCAGGCCATTAAAAATGGTAAAATACGCGGACGCAGCGCGCTTTCGCCGCTGGATATTTCGGGCCTTAGCCGGGTTTTGGTGCAGGTGTCCAACCTGATCGTGGACTGTCCGGAGATCAGGCGGCTTGATATCCATCCTTTGCTGGCGGCAGGCGAAACCTTCTCGTTACTGGATGTCACTATGCAGCTGGCGCCTTTCGACGGCGATCCCGAAGCGCGCCTGGCTATCCGTCCGTATCCGCACCAGCTGGAAGAACAGGCACAGCTGAAAAACGGTGAACCGCTGCTGTTCCGGCCCATCCTGCCGGAAGATGAGCCACTGCTACAGCAGTTTATTGCTCAGGTGACGAAAGAAGATCTTTATTATCGCTACTTTAGTGAGATCAATGAGTTCACCCATGATGATTTGGCTAACATGACCCAGATCGACTACGATCGGGAGATGGCGATCGTTGCGGTGCGTCAGCATGAGATCGTCGGCGTAACCCGCGCGGTCTCTGACGCCGACAACGTGGACGCCGAGTTTTCGGTGCTGGTGCGTTCCGATTTGAAGGGGCTGGGCCTGGGGCGTCAGCTGCTGGAAAAGATGATCGACTATACCCGTCAACATGGTCTGCTGAAGCTCAACGGCATTACTATGCCGAATAATCGCGGCATGATAGCGCTGGCGCGCAAGCTGGGTTTTACCGTGGATATCCAGCTTGAGGACGGTATTGTCGCGCTCTCCCTGACGCTACAGGAAAACGGTTAATGTCTGGAAACGTAAAACTGCCCACATCCCGCCTGACTGATGGTAACATTAGCGGTTATGGCGATGATTTTAAGGCAAAAGGCTATTCCATGAACAGAGAAGAAACGCACTGTGATGCTGTCTAAATTCAAACGTAACAAGCACCAACAGCACCTTGCGCAACTGCCAAAACTGTCTCAGTCGGTTGCCGATTTTACCACGCTGTATACGCCTGCCGACTTCCGCCAAACGCTGCTGGAAAAAATAGCATCGGCGACAACACGTATCTGCCTTGTGGCGCTCTATCTGGAAAACGATGACGGCGGACGAGCTATTCTTTCCGCGCTATACGAGGCAAAGCGCCTCCGGCCCGGGCTGGATGTCCGCATTCTGGTTGACTGGCATCGCGCGCAGCGAGGCCGTATCGGCGCTTCTCGCGGCGCAACCAACGCGGACTGGTATTGCGAGATGGCCGAACAAAATGCCGATATCGCTATTCCTGTATACGGCGTGCCGGTAAATACCCGTGAAGCGCTGGGCGTTCTGCACCTGAAAGGCTCGGTCATTGACGATACGCTGCTTTATACGGGCGCGAGTCTGAACGACGTCTATCTGCATCAGCACGAGCGTTATCGTTACGATCGCTACCAGCTGATTACCAATCCCACGCTGGCCGATACGCTGTTGAACTGGATTGACACCAATCTTATTCAGGCCGAAGCCGTTCACCGGCTCGATCAGCGCGAGCGCCCGAAAAGCCCTGAGATAAAAAACGAAACGCGGCAGTTTCGTCAGGAACTGCGTGGCTTCGATTATGATTTCGAAGGCGACGCCAACAACGAGCAGCTGGCGGTCACGCCGCTGGTCGGGCTGGGTAAACGCAGCCTGTTGAATAAAACCATTTATCATCTGATGCCCTGTGCCGAGCAGAAGCTGACGCTTTGTACGCCCTATTTCAACCTGCCCGCGATCCTGGTCCGTAATATTATCTGGCTGCTGCGCCGGGGCAAAGACGTTGAAATCATCGTCGGCGACAAGACCGCAAATGATTTCTATATCCCGCAGGATCAGCCTTTTAAAATTATCGGCGCGTTGCCTTATCTGTATGAGATTAACCTGCGCCGCTTCCTCAGCCGCCTGCAATATTATGTCACCAGCGGTCAGCTGACCGTGCGGCTGTGGAAAGATGGCGAGAACAGCTACCATCTGAAAGGCATGTGGGTGGACGAAGAGTGGATGCTGATCACCGGCAACAACCTCAATCCGCGCGCCTGGCGGCTTGACCTGGAAAACGCCGTGTTGATCCATGACCCGCTCCAGGAACTGGCCGCACAGCGCGAAAAAGAGCTGGCGCTGATCCGCGAACATACCACGGTTGTGCAACACTATCGGGATTTGGAAAGCATTGCGGACTATCCGGTCAAGGTCAGAAAGCTGATCCGCCGCCTGCGACGTATTCGCATCGACAGGCTAATCAGCCGTATTCTGTAAGCCAGCTATACTAAGCCCTGTCAGTCATACAGGGCTTTTTTTATGCGCTTGCTTCCTCTTATTCTGCTTTGCTGTTCCGGCTGTAGCCATATGGCCCAAGACAGCTGGACAGGTAAAGATAAAGCGGAACACTTCTTTTCTTCCGCGTTTCTTTCTGCGGCGGGCACCGCTTACGGCGAACGTCAGAACTGGCATGAAAGCCACAGCGGCGGTTTCGGCCTGCTGTTCTCCATCAGCCTGGGCGCGGGCAAGGAGTTTTATGACAGTCGCGAAGCGGGTTCAGGCTGGAGCTGGAAAGATTTCAGCTGGGATATAGCCGGCGCCGCCACCGGCTATACTCTCTGGAATACGGCTCGTTAAAGCTTCATCCCCTTCCCTTTCTTATGCAGCAGCAGCGATACCAGGAAGGCAACCGCGCCCATAGCGGAAACATACCAGAAAAAACTATTCTCGCTTCCCGCCGCCTTAAGCGACAGAGCCACATATTCCGCCGATCCGCCAAATAAAGCGTTAGCCACCGCATAGGAAAGCCCCACGCCCAACGCACGCACCTCTGGCGGGAACATCTCCGCCTTCAGGATACCGCTGATTGAGGTATAAAAACTGGTAATCAACAGGGCAAGCATGACCAGCGCAAAGGCGACCCAACTGCTTTGGACGTTTTGCAATATCGTCAGGATCGGCACGGTGCAGATCGCCGCCATGCCGCCAAAGATCAGCATCGATCCTTTCCGGCCGATCTTATCGGAAAGCGCGCCGATCAAAGGCTGGATCAGCATAAAGATAAAAAGTGCCGCCGTCATTAATGCGCTGGCGCTGCGCGTATCCATCCCTGAGGTATTCACCAGATACTTCTGCATATAGGTGGTAAAAGTATAAAAACTTAACGAACCGCCAGCGGTAAATCCTAATACCATTATAAATGCACGACGGTGCTTCCAGAGCCCTTTTAACGATCCGGCATCCTGATGCGTGCGGCTTTTTTTGTCGGAGGTTTCATTTAAAGAACGGCGTAAATAGAGCGCGACAACGGCAAGCAGCGCGCCCAGCGCGAAAGGAATGCGCCAGCCCCATGCGCGTAAATCTTCATCGGATAAAAGCTGTTGCAGAACGACCACGGTCAGCAAAGCCAGCAGCTGACCGCCGATCAGTGTGACGTATTGGAATGACGCATAGAAGCCCTTTTTACCTTCAATCGCGACTTCACTCATATAGGTCGCGCTGGTGCCATATTCTCCTCCTACTGATAATCCCTGAAACAAACGAGCCAGCAGCAGAAGCGCGGGCGCCCAAACGCCAATCGCAGCGTAGCCTGGCAGGCAAGCGATAACCAGCGAGCCAAAACACATCATGCAAACAGAGATCAGCATGGAAGTTTTGCGCCCGTGTTTGTCGCCAATATAGCCGAACAGCCACCCGCCGACCGGTCGCATTAAAAAACCGGCGGCGAATACGCCTGCTGTTTGCAGCAGCTGCGTGGTGGCATTACCCGAAGGAAAAAAGATATGGGCGAAATAGAGGGAGCAGAAGGAATAGACATAAAAATCAAACCATTCAACAAGATTACCTGAAGAAGCGCCTACGATGGCCCAAATCCGTTGACGGGTAGTGATGACAGAAGTGCTGGCGGCGTCTGTCTTAGACGATGCGGCATCGAACATAATTCCTCCTCGCATTTTTCCTTGCTAATAATTAGCGTCAAAAGTGAAACAGCAACCAGCAGTAAACCGCACCCGCGTAATGTTAAGAATCTGTTTTTTCAGAGACGAATAGATTTGTGACGCAGATCCGTTTTAGCGCTGCTTTGCCGTGAGGAGAGCGTTCTTCTGACGACAAAAAGGAACTGGATGAGGGTATAAATGCTCGGTGAAGGCATAACCGCAGAGGCGAGTCAGAAGATCGATAACAACTTTTATTTTGAGCAGTTAAATGATGCGAGAGTTCCGCCTGAAGAGAATAAAGCGCGGTTTTTATACGTGCCGGGCCGTAAAGGGAAATTCCGGGCCCCTGCGCGCTTTATCCGCAGCGGAGCCGCTTTTTCCCGGCCCACAAACGCAAAAAACCCCGACCGTGAGGTCGGGGCTGTTGCAATTTGATGCCTGGCAGTTCCCTACTCTCGCATGGGGAG